>CBFGLL010000174.1:0-5527 GCA_965649585.1 uncultured Chitinophagaceae bacterium
AAAATGGTGCAGGCCCACTTTTTTTATGATGATGAAGATGGTAAAATGTCCTTCGAAAGCAGCCTTACCAGTTATGACAAAAAGCACTGGGAGAAAAAAGATATGGGCAACTATGTAGTGCTCAATTCGCTAACGGGCAACAATATGCTGGTGTATATGAATAAGCCCATGACCAAACCGGGCTCCGATTCCACACAGGATGAAATGCTGCGGGAAATTGCGAGAGAAGGACATGAAATCACTTCATTCATTCACCGCGGCCATAGTTATCATTTGTTTCAAAGCCTGCGCAAAATAACGCCGAGCGCAGAGTTTGTATTCCTGGGTTCCTGTGGTGGATATAATGAGGCGCTTACGGTGTTCCAGATGAATCCTGATGTAAACATTATTGTAACCAGGAATATTGGCTCCATGCTGATTAACGATCCCTTATTGCAGCGCATCAATACCGACCTGGTAAATGATAAAGATATTGTGTGGGATGATGTGTGGGCAGACTTTCATAAAAAGTTTACCTCCAAACAAACCAGGGATCTTTTTTCATCTTACATTCCTCCTAATAAGTATGTGGGCGTAAAATTCATCCGGAAAGTGTTTGCGTTTTAAATTAAGGCACCACAAACCTGCCTACGGAAGGTAGGGACAAAACGACGAAACGGATCACAACGGGGTTCAATCGAATTGTTTTTGAACCACTAAGCCACAAAGGCAGGAAGAAGCACAAAGAGTTTCATCTAGGAAAAGGAATCCAAACCCTGGCTGCCTAAGTTAGGGACGCCACAACGCAACGGATCACAAGCTGTTCAATTGAATCGTTTTTAAATTATAAAGTCACGAAGAAGTGCAATGAACTCGATTACGAAAAAACGCTTTAGTATCCGGTAACCAGCAACCAGTATCCAGTATCCAGTATCCAGTAACCAGTATCCAGTATCTAATATCTAGTATCTAGTTCCCCAACCCATTCAAATACTCCACCATCTCCTTTGTAGAAAGAACCCTGTCAACGGCATTGGTTGAAATTGCCTGTTCGGGCATATAACTCACCGCTGCTTCGCCCGGATCCTGGGCTATGGTAAACCCGCCGGCTTCATGCACTTGTTGAATGCCTGCAGCGCCATCGCTGTTGGCACCTGATAAGATGATAGCCACCACTCCATCCGCATATGCCTGCGCAGCACTTGATAAACTCACATCAATACTTGGCCGGCAAAAATGAACCCGCTCACTCACATCCAGCGATAACATGCCATCGGGTTCTACCAGTGCGTGGTAATCTGGCGGGGCGATATAAATGCTGCCTGGAAGCAACTGTTCCTTGTCATCCATTTCCTTTACAGAAAGATGGCTGATGGAAGCCAGGAGTTCTGTTAGTGCACTGTCAGAACTGCTGTTGCGGTGTAATACCAACAGTATAGGAATGCTAAACCCCCGCTTTAATGCAGGCAATATTTTCATGATCACTTCCAGGCTCCCGGAGGAACCACCGATCACAATGAGTTTTATTTGCCGGGTTTGATCTTGCGCCATATTTTTTCATTGTACAATACCTGTTTATAATAGGCATTGATAGGTGAAAACCTTATAGACTCTTTACTTCCCAGTGCCAGGAAACCCAGTGGTTCCAGGCTCTTGTCAAAAAGCTCCAACACCTGTGTCTGCAGATCCCGGTTAAAATAGATCAACACGTTGCGGCACAGTATCAACTGAAACTCGTTAAATGATGCGTCCACCGTAAGGTTATGGGTAGAGAAAATCATTTTGTCAGAAAGAGACGAATCAAATTTTGCAAGGTTATGGTTGGCCTGGTAATAGGTGGAAAAATCTCCCTTGCCGCCGCTGCGGATATAATTCTCCGAATTCAACTGCATGCCTGCTATCGGGAAAATTCCGTTCCTGGCTTTGGTGAGCACCGCCTGGTTAATATCGGTGGCGTATAATAATGACTTATGCAGCAGGTTGGCTTCTTTTAGCAGTATGGCCATTGAATACACTTCTTCACCGGTGGAGCAGCCGGCATGCCAAATCCTGATAAACGGATATGTGGCCAGCACCGGCAACACCTGCTCCCGCATGGTTTTATAAAAACTGGCATCCCTGAACATTTCGGTAACATTCACGGTAACCTGCTCTATAAAATTCATGAAGAAACTATTATCCTGCATCAGCTGGTTTTCCATAGCGGCAAAGGAGGGCTGTCTTGTTTTTGAATAAAACAATTCTATCCTCCTGTACAAAGAGGCACGTGCATACTTCGTAAAATCGTAGCCATGCCGGGCCTGAATTTTATGGAGTAGATCTTCTATTGCTTCTGCTGATATCATGCTCCGTTGGTGATTTCCCCGATAATATTTAATAAAAGATCCACATCCACTGGTTTACTCACATAGGCATCTGCACCTGCAGCCAAACATTTTTCTTTGTCGCCGGGCATAGCCTGGGCCGTAACGGCTACCAGCTTTACATGTTGCAGCGACGGAATCTTTCTTATCAGCATAATCAGTTCGTACCCGTCAATATCAGGCATCATCATATCTACCAATGCAATGCCGATGCCTTTGTTTGCCCTTAAGGATTCCAAAGCCTGCTCGCCACCGCTGGCCGTATGGCACTTGAATTTTTTGGCGTTCAATACCGCCTTAAGTGCAAAAATATTGCGGTCGTCGTCATCAATTATAAGCAGTTCGTTTAGTTGCGTGTGCATATCAATACCCTTTTTCGTATAACCAAATTCTCAATAAAGAAACCAGCTGATCCAGGTCCACCGGTTTTGAAATATAATCACTGGCCCCTGCTGCAATACATTTCTCCCTGTCGGCCGCCATGGCTTTTGCAGTAACTGCAATCACCGGTAGTTTTTTATATGGCCCCTTCTTCCTGATGGCTTTTATGGTTTCATACCCATCCATTCCAGGCATCATCATATCCATCAACACCACATCCACCGGCTGCGCTTTCAGCAGTTCCATGGCTTCTTTACCATCCATAGCCGGTATCACCTTCATCTGGTATTTTTCCAGCGCTTTCGTCATACTGTAAATATTGCGCACATCATCATCAGCCAGCAAAACCGTTTTACCACGCAAACTGTTTTCGTTGATGATGCTTCTTTCAAAACCGCCGATACCGGTCTCCTGCGGGTTTTGCACCAGGTGCAGGAACAAGGATATCTCATCCAAAATGCGTTGATAAGAATTAGCAGTTTTCATCACGATGGCATCTGCATATTTTTTCAAACGGAATTCCTCGGGCTGCGATAAATTTTTACCGGTAAATAAAATGATGGGCAGTTGTTCAAAACCTTCTTTGTCCCTGATGCGTTCCATCAATTTATCAGAATCCTGTGCCGAAAGGCTTATATCCAGTATCACACAATCCACTTCTTTTTTATGCAGCGCTTCCAGGCTCTCTTCTACGGTTTGATGAATTTCTGTGTGCACATTGTAGGTGCCCAGGTAATAGGCAAGTGCCTTGGCATGTTTGTTATTTTCTTCGATGATCAGCACTTTGCTACCCTGCTTTTCCAGCACATAATTGATCTTATCGAAAATGGTGTTCAACTGCTCAAATGCTACTGGTTTATCAATAAAATCAACAGCGCCCTTCAACAGGCTTTTGCTGCGGAGTTGGTAGCTGCTCATCATATGCACCGGTATATGGCGGGTTTTCACATCTGCTTTAATTGCTTCCATCACTTCCCAGCCACTTTTTACCGGCAGCTGTATGTCCAGTAAAATACCGGCAGGCCTGTATTGTTTTGCCAGTTCAATGGCCCTGTCTCCCCTTACTGCAGAAATAACTTTATATCCCTTCTGCCTTGCAAAATCTATCAGGGTTTTTGCAAAAGCCACATCATCTTCCACTATCAGCATCAGTTTATCGCCTTCGGTAATACTGTTACGATCATCTTCCAACTCATCGGGTATGGTTGGAGAAATAAATTCACGGGCCTCTTCCATCCCATCCTGCTGCAGACCAGGCAACGGCGCAGCCTGGGTTACAGGCGATGTTAAAATAACTTCAGGCTCTTCTGCTGCAATGGGCTGCAGGCCTGGCTTTTCAGGAATACAAAGCGTAAACTCACTGCCTTCTTCCAGCTTACTGCTCAGTAAGATTTCTCCACCCAGCAGTTTGGCCAGCTCCCTGCTGATTGACAGTCCGAGCCCTGTGCCGCCATATTTCCTGCGGGTAGAACCGTCCTCCTGTTGAAATGCTTCAAATACCAGGTCTTGTTTTTCTTTGCTGATACCAATGCCGGTGTCTTTCACACTAAAACAAATAAAGCCGGGCCTGTTTTTATCGGGATTAATGTTGAGTTGTACGGATCCCCTGGAGGTAAACTTAAAGGCATTTGACAACAGGTTTTTTAATACCTGCTCCAGCCTTTGTTCATCGGTTTCAATCATCTCAGGCAATGATGGGTCAGCATTAATGTGCCAGTCAAGTTTATTCTCCTTTGCCACCGGTGCAAACAAGGCATCCATATTATCGGCAATTTTCCGGATACTCACGGGCGCATATTCAAAATTCATTTTGCCCGATTCTATTTTGGAGAGGTCAAGAATTTCATCAATGAGCTGCAGCAATCCCCGGCCCGAACTCTGGATCACAGAGGCATATTGCACCTGCTCTTCATTAAGATTGTTTTCATTATTCTCGCTCAGCAGCCTGGATAATAATAAAATAGAATTAAGTGGCGTACGCAGCTCGTGCGACATATTGGCCAGGAACTCCGATTTATACCTGGTAGATAAAGCCAGCTCTGCTGCCTTTTTCTCTATTTCGATATTTTTTTGTTGAATCAAAAAATTACGCTGCTCCAGGGAGGATGATTTTTCTTCCAGCAACGCATTGGTTTCTACCAGTTCTTCCGCCTGCACTTTTAGTTCTTCCTCCGATGTTTGCAACTGCTGCGCCTGGGCTTCCAGTTCTGCATTTATCTGCTCCAGTTCCGATTGCTGGCTCATAAGTTCTTCTGCCTGGGATTGGGTTTCTTCCAGCAGTTCCTGCACTCTTTCCCTCGCCTGCAGCATGTTGATGGTGCCAGCTATTTTTTCGGCCACCGATTGTAAAAACAGTAGTTCCCGCTGCGTCCATGCCTCCGTTTTTCCCAGTTCCATCACGCCCTTGAGTTCGTTTTCAAATAACAAAGGAAACACGGCAATAGCTGTTGGTTTTACCTGCGCAGTGGAAGCGCTGATGATCATATTTTTTTCATCAATATCTGCCAGCACCAGCGGTTTACGATCTTTAGCCACCTGCCCGACAATGCCTTCACCAGGTGAAATGATCTTTTCTTCGGCAGGCGCCGACAATGCAAACCCACTCTCCAGCAACAGGTGCGTACCATTATTGCTGCTGTACAATGCACCCACCTTGCTGCCCGTATACCCGGCAATAAAACTCAATACATTGCCCGTAATTTCTTTTAAATTATTATTGCCAACAACGGTATCATTAAGGCCGGCCATGCCCGTTTGCAACCATTCTCTCTCTGACATTTCGTTGAAAGATTTTTCCAGCGAGG
>CBFGLL010000175.1:0-5507 GCA_965649585.1 uncultured Chitinophagaceae bacterium
TGACATTCTCAGCAACATCTCAAAAGACCTTGACATTCCGGTTTGTTTCAACTTCCCGGTAAGTCATAATAAAGAAAATGTTGCCCTTAAAATTGGCGTAAAATACAACCTCATCGTGGGCAACAAAAAGGTTGTTTTAAAAGAACTGTAGCAATTATTTATTTACTTAGCAAGGAGTCAAGTGCATTTCTATAGAGTGCTGACTCACTCAGATTATTATGCGACCCGTCTGGGATTTTTACAAACACATCTCCTGGCTTTAAATGTTTTTTCAGCCGCACACCCGACCGGTAAGGTACCACCCAATCGCCTGTGCCGTGAAAGATGGTAACAGGCGCCTTCACTTCCTGTAAAAATTCGTAGGTGGGAAGTTTATACTTACTCATCATTCTTGCAGGGTACATAAATGCATAACTTCTAAATAAAGAAGGGATGCTGTAATAGGGTGTTTCCAAAATCAATTGCCGGCAAGGCATTATGGTAGCAGCATAGCTCGCAAGCGCCGTGCCCAGCGACTTTCCATAAATCACCACGCTGTGGTCCATGGCCTGCGAAGCAGCCAATTTTCTTACCTCGTAAGCAACACTGTATAATTTTTCCTCGGAAATTTCGCCGGTACTTTTTCCAAAACCGGGATAGTCTGGCATCCACACTTCGTACCCGTGCTTTGTAAAAGCAGGAACGAATGCTGCATAGTGCTCCACATTTTTTTTATTGCCATGAAAATACAGGAGGATGCCTTTTTTCTGGCCACCTGGTTCAGCAAATTTTACAAGGTTAATGGTATCGGTGTTGTTTAATGCGATATTGTGTTCAGTATATGCCTGGTTGAAATTAAACACATGACTGGCCGGCAACTTTTGCGGATGCAATAAAATTTTATCCTGCAGGTAATACAAGGCTATCCCTACGCCGGCATACACTATCAACACCCACCGGATGATGGTAAACCATTTCGTTTTTCGCATGGCCCCAAAGTTACGTGATGAATTAATGTTTACAGGTGCACCCATGTAAAGCGTCAATCAACTATTTTTGAACCTTATGGCCATTTCATTTAAAACAATCGCCCCTTATCTTCAAACGGCCGGCAACCGGTCGTCCCGGGTATTTTCGTACCTGGGGCTGGGTATAGGTGTGTTGTTGCTGCTGTGTTCCATTCAATTGTTTGTAAACCTCAACCAGTTGATGAAAGAACGTAATGCAAAAAAAACAGGGTATGATTATATTGCTATCAGCAAAAAAGTTTCCGACAGCAATATCGGGCAGGAGCTTAGTTTCAGCAATGCTGAAATTGAAACATTAAAAGCACAACCTTTTATTGAGGATGCTACCCCACTTATCGCCAACAAATTTATTGTTTCCGCAACGGGAGGGTCTGCACTTCCCTTCAGCACCGATATTTTCCTGGAAGCGATTGACAATTCTTTTATCGATACGCTCCCTCCCAGTTTTAAATGGAATACGGGAGATAATATTGTACCCATCATCATTTCGAGCGACTACCTTGAATTATATAACACTGTGTTTGCCCCCAGCAGGGACCTTCCACAGATATCAGAACAAATGATGGGAGCCTTGCTACTGCAACTGGAATGCAGTGGCATTTATGGCACCAAAGTTTTTCGTGGAAATATAGTTGCCCTCAGCGACAGGATCAATTCTGTAATTGTGCCGAAAAACTTTTTGGAGTGGGCCAACAGGAATATTGCCAACATGCCCAGCGATGATCCCACAAGGGTTTATATAAAAACCACCGATGCCAATAGCGTGGAGTTTTTAAACTTCCTGCAATCAAAAAATTACCAGGTAAATAAAGACAAAACACGTTTTGGAAGGATAAAGCAGGTATTACAAGCCGTGGTAAGCGGGCTCGGAATTTTTGCAATTCTGGTAATACTACTGGCCATGATGTTGTTTTCTTTTTACCTGCAACTCATGATTGCACGCAGCAAGGATAACCTGCAACTATTACTTACACTTGGTTACTCGCCGAAATGGCTTAGTAATACCGTGGCAAAAAAATGGATACCGATTTATGTATCGATTGTATTAATTGCATTGCTGCTTACGCAATTGTTGCAATACTTTTTCACGCAGAGTTTTTTAACCGGTCGTGATGACCTTAGTCCATGGATTCATCCATGGGTACTGGTAACAGCATTTTTGTTACTGGTGATATGCATCCTGGTAAACTATGGGCTGATAAAAAAATCGTTGTATAAACTTTAGGGTGTGGTATCACCATTGAGAACATTTACAATGGCCGAAGCTTTTAGTAAACATTCCTCGTACTCTGCCCTGGGATCGCTGCCAAATGTGATGCCGCTTCCTGCAGAAAAGCTAAGTTGTGCATGTTGCTGATCATAAAAAATGCTCCGGATCACCACGTTAAAATCAAAATCAGCCGATGGAGTAATATACCCGATCGATCCTGAAAACAATCCCCTTCCCTGCTGCTCGTATGCATCAATTAATTCAATCACTCTTTTTTTGGGTGCGCCCGTCATTGACCCCATGGGGAAACTGGCTTTGAGAGCATCCGTAAATTGTAGTTGCGGCAATAACTTTCCTTCTACCGTACTGATCATCTGGTGTACCTGTGCAAAGGGGTAAACGCCAAACAGCTCTTTTACGTTAACCGAGCCTTCCTGTGACACCCGGCTGAGGTCATTACGCACCAGGTCGACTACCATCACATTTTCACTTTTTTCCTTCTGGCTCTGTCGCAAATAATCAGCTGCTGCTTTATCCAGTGAAGCATTCTCGGTATTCCTTTTGCTGGTACCCTTGATGGGTTGAGAAATGAGCAACTCACCTTCTTTTTTTAGATATCGCTCGGGACTGGCACATAAGCAGTATTTGTTTTGTAATTTATACAGTGCAGCAAAAGGTGTGGGCGATTTGGTTACCAGCTTCTGGTACACCGCAATGGGATCCACATAAGCGTGTTCGGCAAAAAACGACTGGCAAAAATTGATCTCGTAACAATCTCCTCTTTTAATATGCTGCAGCAGGGAGCGGATGATGTGAGTATATTCATCCTCGCTCATCATGTTTTTAATTACAAGCTCCTGTTGTTGTAATGGCTCCCCAGGTTGTGATTCCATTACCTTTTTCCATACCTCCTGCGCATCCATCACAGTTGATTCTATAACCACATCGCTTCCACTGATCCTTATCAAAGTTTCAGGTTCAAAGAAAAAACCATCCCCAAAATCAATGAGTTCTTTTTTTACAGTCCTGATTTCAGTTTCATTTTTTAACCCGAAACCCAGGTGCCCGAACAACCAGGATGGCTGGGCATCAAAAAAACCCTGCAGCTCTCCAAAAGCATTGCCGGCTTTTAAAGTAATACTTCTTTTACAACCCACAGCCAGCAGGCATTCGAATGCGGGGCTTTCAAATTGGTAATTGTTGTTATCCAGCAAACAAAAAATGCTGAACTGGTTTGCCCAATTCAGCATCTTTTGTTTAATAAACTTATCGTTGTTGTAAAATGTTGCCTGCACAGCGTTGGTTAAAATTCCTCCTCGTCATCATCAAATCCGCCACCGTCATCATCAAACAAACCAAACTCTTTAAAGTCATCATCCATTTTCAAATCATCCTCTTCTTCTGTTTTCTTGCCGGTTGATTTTTTACCTTTCGATTTTGGCATATCAAACTCTTCAAAGTCAGGATCCCAACTATCATCCTCTTCTCCTTTTTCCCAATCATCTTCCACTTCTACATCATCATCATCCTCATCTTCATCGTCGGCATCTTTTTTAGAAGCCTTCTTTCCTTTCGCAGTTTTTGGTTCAAGATCTTCCTCATCTAAATCATCCTCATCATCTTCATCAGATGCCGCGGATTTAGAAGAAGCTTTCTTCACAGGCTCGTCCTGTTCTGCGCCGCTCTTTTTTGCACTTGTCTTCTTTGCGTTGTTGGGTTTGGTTGCCATGCCTTTGTAATTAGAACTGTAAAATTTCCACGAGATTTTTAATTAGCCAAATTTTTTCTACTATTTTTTTTAGAGGATTGATCGGCTAATGTTTAATAGCAAAATTAATACCCTTTTATACCTTGATGATCTGGTCTCTTCCTGGCCCGTTGCTGATATAACTAATGGGCACTTTCACTAAATTATTCAAATATTCAATATAGGTTTTCATTGTTGCCGGAAGACTATTAAAATCCGGTACCGCACTAATATCCGTTTTCCATCCTTCAAAGCTGGTATAGTTTGGTTCTATTTCAACCCTGTTCATCTGGAAGGGCACCATATTTTTTTCTTCACCATTGATGTTGTAACTGTGACACACTTTTAATTCATCTAAACCATCCAGTATGTCTGCTTTTGTCATCACCAGTTGTGTAACACCATTTATCATACATGCAAACTGGAGTGCCACACCATCTATCCAGCCGCAGCGGCGTGGACGACCGGTAGTTGCGCCAAATTCATTGCCTGCATTGCGGAGGAAGTTCCCTGTTTCATCTAACAACTCTGTGGGGAATGGCCCGCCACCTACCCTGGTACAATATGCTTTGGTAATGCCGATTACTTCTTTAATTTTTTGTGGTGCAATACCTAAACCTGAACAAACGCCGCCGGTGATGGTGTTGCTGCTTGTAACAAATGGAAAGGTCCCAAAATCCACATCGAGCATACTTCCCTGTGCACCTTCAGCCAATATTTTTTTGCCGCTGCTTATTTTGTCATTAATAAAATATTCGCCGTTGACGATTTTAAAGGAACGCAGGAACTCAAGCGCATCAAAAAACTCTTCTTCCCATGCAGTAATATCTTCATGAAAACCGAAATTATCCAGCAGGCGCTGGTGTTTCAGGCGAAGCTTGATATATTGGGTTGTGAAATTTTTATCCAACAGGTCGCCCACTCTTAATCCATTTCTACCTGTTTTATCCATATAAGTAGGACCAATACCTTTTAAAGTACTTCCTATTTTTTCCTCGCCCTTGGATGATTCACTCGCTTTATCCAATGCCCGGTGTGTGGGCAATATGAGGTGCGCACGCTCGCTGATAAAAAGATTTTTCCTGTAATCTACCCCAAAGGATCCAACGGCATCACATTCCCTGCGAAGTGTTACTGCATCCAACACTACACCATTGCCAATGATATTGGTTTTGTCTTCATGAAAAATACCACTGGGTATCTGGTGAAGCACCACTTTTTTATCATCTACATACAGGGTATGGCCGGCATTTGGTCCACCCTGGAAACGGGCAATTACATCATAATCTTTAGCAAAAAAATCTACGATCTTCCCCTTTCCCTCATCTCCCCACTGTAAACCCAGAATTACGTCAACCATTGTTTATGTTTTGTGTTAGCGTTTTAAAATGAGTTGCGAAATTAACCTGATTTGGCCCAATCTCCTAAAATGTTTGTTTGAAAAAGGCTGTACCAATCTTATTTTTCAATGCCTATCTTTGAAACAATGTAAATTATACACAATGCAAAAGATTGTAACCCTTTTAGTACTGGTTTTTAGCTG
>CBFGLL010000176.1:0-5499 GCA_965649585.1 uncultured Chitinophagaceae bacterium
ACGCAACGCCAGGGCTTGCCGGAATGCCTGTCCCGGTTTTATAAAAACCCCGCCCCCGGCACCACAATTGGCTATCCATGGCCTAAACTGCTCGCCGCTACCTGCATTGGCTCTAAAACCAGGTAGGAGGACTGCTTTGTCAGCCGCCTTTGTATAAATTTCAGTTCCTGCACCATTTTCTAAAGTAGCGGTAACCGTAATGGTCCCTGCTTCATAAAATACACGACCCGTTTGCGTTCCCGAAACCAAAATTGAAAAGGGGCAGGCAGTGGATAGATCGGTTTTCCAAATACCCCTGCCAAAGGTAGAGGCATATAAAGTGCTACCTACGATCGGGTTGACAAAAGGGCGGGGCAACGATTAAATATGTCAGCTGCCCTGATTTTGAAGTTGGTTAAAAGTACTTTTAATCAAGGTTGTTCATCACTTGCCAATGATTTGCTGAAGACTTGCCGAAGACTTAATACTGATCTCGTTCAACATTCGATCAACCTTCGCTCTAAGCCCTATAAAAAACAGTGGAATCGGCGTGTTGCTTTCAGGGAGGATCTACTTTCAGACTGGGCAACAACCGGCAATGCTGCTGAAAAAAAATTGCAACACCCTTTTTCAAATTTACAAAAAAGCAGCCATAATTAACTAACAGATACGAGGTAAGTTAATTACCGTTTACCCTTAAAATTACCAAAGCATCCAGCAACTTTCGCACTATGCCGGGATGGCCCTCTCTATTCTCCCAAACATACCCCGAAAGGCCAAACCAGCCTCCAGTGGTTGAAAGAAACCGGGATATCTGGCCCAACTTTTGCTTTGAGAATAGAAATCCTTGTTTAAATTTTTTATTTTAAATTTAAACAATAATTTTGAACAATATTTATTTAAACACACATTTATCACTTAAAAACACATTGTAATGAAACGTTTAATTTTTACCACTACCCCAGTACGGATTGCACTTTTACTGCTGATGATGACAGCATTTTTTACAGCCTGTAAAAAGCAAGACATGACCGAAACTACTGCCGTAGCGGAAGAGCCGGTGTTTGCCATTGTAAAAAAACATGATTATTCAAACGGTGCACCTGTGGCCACAGAAGGCCGCCCGGGCGCAGATCCTATCGCACAGATCGCTATTGCCAATGGAGGTTTCAGCCAACTGGTAGACGCATTAATGTATGTAGACCAGGAACTGAATGCAGGCCTGGTTAACATGTTCCTGAATGGTAAAGACCAGTACACCGTGTTTGCACCAACAGATGCAGCATTCAACCAACTGTACACAGCGCTTAGCATTCCTAATATTCGCAGCCTGCCGGCTCCACTGGTATTGAGCGTACTGCAGTACCATGTAACCGAAGGCCGCCGTATGAGTAACAGCGTAGTGCCACGTAATGGTATGAGAACCATCACTACATTGCTCCCTGGTAGCAGCTTCGATGTGTATCCAAACCTGAGCATTGATGCTATTGGAAGCAACGCAAATATTATTGCAGCTAATATTTCTGCTTCCAACGGTGTTATCCACGTAATAGATAACGTGCTTTTACCAATTCAATAAGGTGGGTTTGATTCTATAGCTGGGAGCCGGAATTATTTCCGGCTCTTTTTTTTAGTTTCGCCTGATAGTCATAATTTTTTCAACGGCGTTAAAGGGCAGAATAATAGGAAGCGCAACTTTGTTTCAACTCATTCATTCTTTTCGGCAATCCATACCCTTTAACGAAACTGTAGCCGGAGGGTTTTGTTTCTTAGCTTTCAAATTCTATCAACATGAACCATGAAATTGAAAAGCTACAGCAACAACTACAGCAGCAGGCTAAAAAGTTAAACAGGATCCTGCTTGCAGGGGGGCTCGTTATTTTGTGCCTCTGTTCACAGTTTTTATTTTCATTTTCAGGCAATGATAATGCAAAAATTATCCGTGCCCGGGGAATTGTAATTGTGGACGATTATGGCAGGGAGCGAATCATCATGGGCGCACCGCTGCCGCAGGCCAACAACAGGGTACGCACCGATACCGCCCGTGTGAGAGCACTCTGGTCGAAACGTTTTGGAAATGCCGATCAATACATGAAATGGTATAAGGATTATAACCATAGTTCCAATGGCATTTTAATATTAGATGAAAACGGGTACGACAGGGTTTGCCTCGGCGATGGCGTGCCCGACGCTAATATCGGCCAACGCATCGGTAAACAAACCGGACTTATTTTTTGTGATGACGAAGGTTTTGAAAAAGGTGGGATTGGTGTGATCAACGTAGGTGAAAAAAAGAACCGGGTGGTGATGGCCCTGGATGGCGAAAACGGCACCGACGCCACAGGTATTTCTGTACTGGAAGATGGGGAAGCCGGTTTTTTTGCAGGCGGCAAAGGTTACCGCATGTTTATGGGCCTATCGCCGGCAGACAGTTATACGCCAGAACCTTTATTTGGAATGCTGGTAAACCATAAAAAAAGAAACCTGTACAAAATGAATTTTTTAACTGATACCAGTAAAACGAAATAATTACAACAACTTTTTGTTGGTTGCTGCGGAGGCGAGGTTCCATTACAGCCTACTTCCCCCCGCTGCTGTCGGCCGCCAGGAACTGTTGCGACTGTTGCATGATATCAATAAATATCGGCTCCTGCTGGTAATCGAAACTGTTGAGCAGGTTGATACAATCCCGGTAGCGACCTACATTAAAATAATTCAATGCCAGGTTCATCTTGATCGTTTTTAAACCCGGTGCCAGCTTCAACGCTTTTTCATAATAAGGAATAGCCGTTTTAAAATCGCCCTGCTGCGTGTAGTAGGTTCCCATATTGTTGATGAACTGTGGGTGGTTAGGATTGAGTGCCAGCGCCCGCTTCATGGCTTCGATGGCTTTGGGAAAATCTTTCATGTATCCATAAGCCATGGCTTCCTTAGCTTCAAGCGTCATGCCTTCGAGGTCAAGTTTTATCCAGGGTTGTTTCCCTTTGGCAGCATAGCTCAACATATCCTGCGGAATGTTGCCCAACTCAGCGGCTTTTACCTGGTGCAGGTTTTTCTCAAACCTGTATCGTTGCGATGCGATAAAAATGCCAGACGCCGCAACCAGGAATGCAACAAGAAAAATCCATTTGGGCAAAATTCTCCCCGTTGTTTGCTGCTGCATTCTTATCCTGTTGTAATATCCCAAAATTCCGCCCGCCATCAGCATCACGTACAGCATATGTTCTATGCGCTCCGTGGCAAAACTCAGCATACAATCAGTGGCAAAAGCTGCCAGTCCGCTCATTAAAATAATGGCGACCATTTTATCATGTTCATTGCCTGCCATTCTTATCGCCTGGAAACCTGCGACCACAATAGCTATCCAAAAACTGAGAAACAATAATAATCCAGGCACACCCAGTTCTGCAGCCATTTGCAGGTACACATTGTGTACACGGTCGGGCACATAAAACCGGTCGCTCCACGAAAGTTGATCGGTGCCATAAGTGGAAATACTTAAATTCCAATTTGAGGGCCCCACGCCGAGCAAGGGGTGTTCCTTTGTCATCTGTAAAGTCTTCTTCCATAATATGATCCTGTCGTTGGCGCTTTTTTTACTGATGCCCGTATCTGCACCGCTATTCACCAGGCTTACCGAACGGTTTTTTAGTTCCGCCGACAAAGTGCCCTCTTTGTCAAGTGCAGTTAGAAACACGCCCGTTAAAATGCCAGCTCCTAATACAATAACTGTTACGATCACCCATTTTTTGCGAAGTGATTTTATAAAGAAAAATACAAGCACAAGGGAAACGAGCATCAACACGAAAGTGGATACCCATGCCGATCTTGTTTGCGATAACACGATGGACAAAAGCGTCATAAAAATGGAGAAACCTGCCAGCAGTTTCCAATTCTTTGCTGACCGGTATAGCAGGTACAATTCAAATGGCAGCAAAAAAGTCTGGGCTGAACCCATCAGGTTCCTGTTGGCCATTAATCCATATGGCAGGGCATTGGCGCCGGGCAGGTTGGTAAAAGACCAACCATAATATTGCAGGAGTGCCACGAATGCATGAATGATACCCACCAGGCTGAGTACTTTGCTGATGGGCAGCATGGCGTCTTTTTCTTTTGCAAACAAGTGGGTAGTCATCAACAGCAATACCAGGTTTACCAGCAGCCTGTTGATCTCGAAGTTTGCAGCAGATTTAGTAAAGGCCCCTATAAGACAGATAAGATTCCAGGCCACAAAAACGAGTGCGATGATAAACACCCACTTACTGATGCCCGGCAGTTGTACCTCCTGTTTTTTAAAAATATACAGCAACAAAACGTACAAGGAAAGAAACACCGTAAGCAATATATACCTTGGTGCAATGGTGGGATCCATTGTTGCCCTCGAAAAAATAAAGGGCAAAAAGCACAGCAATGCAACAAACCAGTAAGCCTGGCTGATGCCGGTACCTGCAGGCTTCAATGTAGCAGTGGGCGCAGGCTGGGCTTTTGCACGGGCAGGAGAATGCGGTCGGGCTTTTTTCTTTGACATGCCAACAGTTTTGGTATAACATAGATATTAATAAATTTCCTAATCGCCAATTATTTTGAGGGAACCTGCCTTCGGGCAAATGGATTTATATTTGCAAAAACAATCGCTTGGAACTCAGCAACAGGAAGGCATACCACGAATACTTTTTTGAACAAACCTATACGGCAGGTATCGTGCTGCAGGGCACGGAGATAAAATCACTGCGCACAGGCAAAGCCAGTTTTAATGATAGTTATTGTGTTTTTCACAAGGGTGAATTGTATGTAAAAAGCCTGCACATTTCAGAATATGCTTTTGGTACCTATACCAATCATGAGCCCATGCAGGAGCGTAAACTGCTGCTCAATAAAAAGGAATTAAAAAAGCTGGAAGCTAAAAGCAGGGAAAAAGGCTACAGCATTATACCACTGAAGATCTTCATCAACGAAAAAGGGCTGGCCAAAATGGATATTGGTCTCGGCAAGGGTAAAAAGAATTTTGATAAAAGAGAAACTATCAAACAAAGAGAAAACGACAGGGATATTAAGAGGAAGTATGGGATTTGAGTGATGAGTTGACGTTCTGGATACCGTGCTAGTCGAAAAAACGGATGTAAGGCTGAAGCATGCCTGTCTCGAATCAGCGGGATCTAAGTCGGCAGGGTTGACAATGCTGATTCGTTTCTGTAACACATTCGACAGGCTCAGTGTGACAGAAGGTGTTTACGCTTCGCAAGTATCACATTTGCTCACCGGAAAAGTCTGTGGATGCCGTGCTAGTCGACAAAACGGATGTCAGGCTGAAGCATGCCTGTCCCGAAACTTCGGGATCGAAGTCGGTAGGGTTGACAATGCTGATTCGTTTCTGTAACACATTCGACAGGCTCACTGTGACAGAAGGTGTTTACGCTTCGCAAGTATCACATTTGCTCACCGGAAAAGTCTGTGGATGCCGTGCTAGTCGACAAAACGGATGTCAGGCTGAGCTTGTCGAAGTCGGTAGGGTTGACGATA
>CBFGLL010000177.1:0-5472 GCA_965649585.1 uncultured Chitinophagaceae bacterium
TGTTGCCACTGCCGGCGTAGCGGGAAAAAACGGTTTGTAATGCATTGTTGAAACCGTTCCCCGCTACCGCAAATATTAAATAATACACACCTGTAATACCTGCATTGCCCAATGCATCTGTACCAAGATGACCCAGGAATATGTTGTTGGTAAGCATATTGATCTGGGGTATCACAATGGCCAGGGTTATAGGCAGTGCGATGGTTAATATCTGTTTGTTATTTACATCAACCCGCAGGTTGTGCGCAGGGGCGGTGGCATCCATAAAGCGGTAAAAATATCTTATTTTGCCGCCTAAATCAATTTTTTGAAAACAGCTTTTTCCATATTGCCCGGCGAAGATGCCGGGAACGATTATCATTTACTGGTGGAAGCCGGCAGAGATACTATTTGTATGCTATGGTACAGCAAAGCGCCCACAAGTCTGCAGGGCCTGCAGGTGTACCAACCCAATGGGAGTGAGCCCGACGATGTGTTATCCATAGAAGTGCAGCGCATGCTGGCCAATGAAAACCTTCCGCATTATAAGAGCTGCCGTATTTTTTTCAATTTCAGGGAATCGGTATTGGTGCCTGCGCATTTAAAAAACAACAGCAGCCCCGCAGCCTTCCTTGACCTGCTGTATGGAGAAGATGCTTCAGCGGCGGTAGCACAAGAAGCAGTGCCTTCCCTTGATGCCGTACATTATTACAGGGTGCCGGCTTTATTAAAAAATAGTTTGAGCGACCGTTTTTTCGGCGCCAGCATACAACATAGTAATAGCTGCCAGTTGATGGCTGCCAGGGATTTTGACCTCTACTGTATCATTTACCCGGCATCAGTTAAACTGATCGTGCATAAAGCCGGTGTGTTACAACTGCAGCAAACCTACCCTTATAAAGCACCGGCAGACGTGAGTTATTACCTGTTGCAGGCCTGCGAACAGCATGGCATCGCCCCCGCAGAAGCCAGTTTGTGTTTGTCTGGATTCATTGACCAGGATTCTCATTTGTACCAGGAAATATATCGTTATTTTCTTTCTATACAGTTATTGCCGATCCCTGCAGAAGTAACCCTATCGGAAGCGATGGAATCACTGCCACCACAATTTTATAGTTTTTTAATACCCTTGTTGCAATGCGAATTATAAGTGGTACCCATGGTGGCAGAAAGATAAACCCGCCGGCAAACATGCCGTATACGAGGCCTACTACGGATATTGCCAAAGAAGGATTGTTCAACATCATTCAGAACAATCTTGATATTGAAAGCCTCAAAACCCTGGATCTTTTTGGCGGCACGGGCAGCATCAGTTATGAACTGGCGAGCAGGGGTGCGGCCGATCTTACCATTGTAGAAAAAGATAATGCCATGCATGCCTTCATCAAAAAAACTGCGGAGATGCTTGCATTGGAAAATTTTAAGGTAGTAAAGTCGGATGTATTTAAATTCATTGATAGCTGTAATGAGCAATACGATTTTATTTTTGCCGGACCTCCTTATGCATTGGCAAGTATAGACGATCTTCCCAAAAAGATATTTGAAAAAAAACTACTACAACCCGGTGGTTGGTTTGTATTGGAACATACTCCCCGCAACGACTATAAAAAATTTCCACATTATAGGAGCGAAAGAAATTATGGCACCACAATATTTTCTATATTTATACAGGAGTAGCCCCGGTGCTCAACATCTGTATGACCAAAGCCCAACTGAGAAAATGTTATCAAACCAAGCGTAATTCGCTTTCAGCAGTTCAGCGTCAAAAGCTGGAAGACCTGATGCTTATCCAGTTTCAGCAATTGAATATTGAGATACCGGAAAACATCATGACTTATGCGCCTTTTGAAAGGATGAACGAATTTGATCCAACGCTGATCACCGATTATTGTTATTTCAAAAATCCAAGGCAGTTTTTATTTTATCCCGTGATGGGAAAAGATAATTGTATGCATTGCGTGCTGGTGAATGATGACACTCTTTTTGAAGTGAACAAATATGGTATTGCCGAACCCGTAGGCGCAGAAATAAGGGTGGCAGATGAGCTCGACCTGATTATTGTACCTTTGCTGGCTTATGATGTAAGGGGACACAGGATAGGGTATGGGAAGGGTTACTACGACCGGTTTTTGAGAGATTGCAGGGATGATGTGCTGAAGATAGGCTTTAGTTTTTTTGAACCCGAACAAACCATACCGGAGATCAATCGTTATGATGTAAAGCTGGACTACTGTATCACCCCGCATCGCATTTATAGTTTTTAACCAATACAGCGTGCTAAAAAGTTTCCGGTATTTACTGTTGCCAATAGCCTTTTTATATGGAGGCATTTTAAAGTTCCGCAACTGGCTGTATGATAAAAAGATATTAAGATCCAGCAGTTTTAATTTTCCCGTGATCTGTATTGGCAACCTTGCTGTGGGCGGCACCGGCAAAACGCCGATGGTAGAATACCTGGCAGATATGCTGATGGGGCGCTATAAAGTGGCCAGCCTGAGCCGCGGCTATAAAAGAAAAACCAAGGGATTTGCCATTGCCCACGAAAAAACCACCGCTATTGAAATCGGGGATGAACCCATGCAGTTTCACCAAAAATACCCGGAGCTTATTGTGGCGGTAGGCGAGGAGCGGTTGGTAGCCATCCCCCAGCTATTGCACCAGCGCCCGGAAACAGAAGTGATCATCCTGGATGATGCTTTTCAACATCGGCAGGTGAGGGCAGGCCTCAATATTTTATTAACCGAATACAAAAATTTATACACCCGTGATTTCCCGCTGCCTGCCGGCGATCTGCGAGATGTGAGATCGAGCAGCAAAAGAGCGGATATTATCATCGTTACTAAAACAAAAAGTGATTTGGGGGAAACAGAGAAACAATCCCTTATTGCTGAAATTAAACCATTGGCGCATCAGCAGGTTTTTTTCAGCGAGATCATGTATGGACAGCCTTACCATCTTTTTTCAAAAACGCCCGGGGATCTTGATCATGAAAGTGACGTGTTGCTCATTTGCGGCATTGCCAATCCAAAACCTTTAAAAGAGTTTTTAACCAAACATGTAGGATCTTTTGAAGAGATGCGTTTTGCCGATCATCATATCTTCAGCAGCACCGACCTGAGAGACATCAAACGTCAGTTTGAAAAAAATGATCCGGCAAAAACTATCATTCTTACTACAGAAAAGGATGCGGTGCGGCTGCAAAAATTTGAGGCTGAATTGAGCAGTTATCCCATCTATGTTTTACCTATTAAACACCGCATTTTGTTTAACCAGGCAGCTCAACTGGAGCAGCTGGTGCTGAACTTCATCAACCGTTTCCACAAAAGAAATCAACTTTAACCTGCCGCCCGTCAAAAACATAGGAATTGTTTCGTAGATAATCGGCATTTTTGCTTTAACTAATAAAACTTCGATGAGAGTATCGCTTTTGTGTTTCTTTTTTGCAATGTTGTCTGTAACGTCTGTAGCGCAGTTGCGGGTAAAAGGCGTGGTAAAGAATGAGGATGGCAGGGGCTTATCCGGCGCCAGTTTATTCCTGTATTATCCCGGCAGCAAGGACACACTACGGGTGGTGACCAATGAAAAGGGCGCTTTTACTTTTTCATCGGTAAAAAAAGAAAGGGTAGAAATTCTTACTTCATTTGTAGGTTATAAGAAACTGCTCAGCAGCTACGATTACAGGGAAGCAGAAGGTGAACAAAATATCTGGGATATTGTATTGACACCCGGCGACAACCTGTTGGAAACGGTTACCGTGGAAGCTGCTAAAATACAGATAAAGGAAGACACGGTGAGTTACCGGATCGACAGTACAATGTATCGCAAGAATGATAACGTGGAAGAAGTGCTTAAAAAATTGCCGGGCATAGAAGTGGACAGAACCGGTAAAGTAACTGCACAGGGAAAAGAAGTGACGAAGGTAAAAGTGAATGGCAAGGATTTTTTTGGGGGAGATGTGCAAACAGCCACCCGTGAATTAAATGCAGATATGGTGGACCGCATACAGGTGATTGATGACTATGGAGACCAGGCTGCGTTTACCGGGGTGAGAGATGGCGAAGCAAATAAAACCCTGAACATCCAGCTTAAGAAGGATAAAAACAAGGGCGTGTTTGGTAATGTCAATGCAGGCATTGGCACCGAAGATCGTTACCAGGCGGGGCTTTCCATGAACCTGTTTAACAATGACCGGCAGGTATCTGTGATCGGCAATATGAATAACGTGAATGCCAGCACTTTCAATTTTTCGAATATGGGTACTATGGGCGGCATGATGATGGGTATGGCCAGCAGCATGGGAATTGGAAGAGGTGGTGCAGGGCTGGGAAGTGCGTTTGGTAATTTCGGCGCCAGCAATGGATTAAATGATACAAAATCGCTGGGGCTTAATTTCAGGGATCAATGGGGAACCAAAATAACGGCTTATGGAAGTTATAGTTTCAGCAACAGGCAGAGTACCACGCTCCAGAATATTTCACAACAAAATATTTTGAACAGTTCCAATATCAACCTGCAGGATAATGCAGATTATGCGACCAATAATAACCATCGTTTTAGTTTTAATATTGAGTATAAAATAGACTCCTTTAATTATATCAAGTTCACACCCAATATCAACTATGGTGAAACCGATGGAAGAAATTATTCTGACTTCCTGTTTACAGATACCACGGGTAACCCGCTGAGTGATGGCTTCCGTAATACTTTCAGCACATCTACTTCACCGAATATTAATGGTAACCTTTTGTTCAACCATCGTTTCAAAAAAAGAGGGAGAACACTATCGCTTAACTTAAGCGGTGGCAATAGTTATACAGACTCGGAGAATGATTATTATAATGCTACTACTTATTATAATGGCGGAACCGTTAACGAGGAGCTGCAGCAATACGTGGTGCAGGATAATGACAATCGTAATGCTGCCCTAAGGGCATCTTATATTGAACCATTGGGCAAAACAAAGAGCCTGGAATTAAACTACAGCTACAGTAACCAGGTTACCGGTAATGACCGGGCTACGTATTCAGTAGATCCTGGCACGGGCGACAAATTTTACGTGGATACCCTGAGTAATATTTTTGAGAATGAATATATCACCAACAGGATCGGCGTCAACTTCAGGAATAATCAAAAGAAATTTAATTATTCGATCGGTATGGCCGTGCAGCCTGCCACTATTTCCACGAATTCCGAGACCGGGAATTACAGTTACAAACAAAATATTGTAAACTATTATCCTGTAGTGCGCTACCAGTATAATTTTTCGAAGAGCAGGAGTTTCAGCATCAACTACAATGGTAGTACCCGCCAGCCTTCATTTACCCAGCTGCAACCAGTAGCTGATAATACCAACCCGCAATATGTAACCATTGGTAACCCCGACCTTAGACCGGAGTTTACCAACAGCCTTAATCTTCGCTACAATAATTTTGATTTTATCACAGGCAATGTTTTCTTCGGATCCATCAATGCATCGTTTACCAATGATAAGAT
>CBFGLL010000178.1:0-5461 GCA_965649585.1 uncultured Chitinophagaceae bacterium
TGCCCTGTTCATACTCAGCACAGCCTTATCAACAAGTTTCCCCATCCCAAACTCGCGCAAAGTTTTTTCAGCTTTTTTAGCTTCTTCGGGCATCAGTATCTTGATGGCGGCATTTGCAAAAAATCCGTCCACTTTGTTTAATCGTTTTGCACTGCTATCAGTACCAATAGTGAGGGCTTCTTTTAAACCACTGATAATTTCTTCATTGCTTAATGAACTACCGCCCTTTGTTCCCAGCGCCTTATTCATAACGGAACCGGCTTTTGAACTATCGCCTTTTACTGCTTTGTTGATCTTTCCCAGGATTCCCTGGCCTGTGGCAATTTGAATGGTGAATACGGATAAAAGAAGAAGTGTAAAGTTTTTCATTGATCGAATTTATTTAATAAACGCAAATCTATCGGTAATGGTTGAAACACTTCGTTAAAATTGGATGAAATTGTTTAGCTTGGCCCCGCTAAATTTATGATTCATGAACGTTGCTGTTTTAGGTGCAGGTATGGTAGGAAGAGCAATCGCAAAAGACCTGGCTCCCCAATATGCTGTTACATCATTTGATATAAACGCAGAAAATCTTTCTGGTTTAAAAGATGCGAACATAAAGACTACTATTGCTGACCTCGGAAAATTTGAGGACTATCACCAGTTGCTCATTGGCTTTGACCTTGTAGTGTGTGCGGTGCCTGGTTTCATGGGTTATAAAGCACTTGAGGCCGTCATCTGTGCTGGAAAAAATGTGGTGGATATTTCTTTCTTTCCCGAGAATGCTTTAGAACTGGATGCCCTGGCAAAAGAAAAAAACGTAACTGCTGTTGTTGATTGTGGTGTGGCACCTGGCATGAGTAATTTTGTGTTGGGAAGGTACAACCAGGAAATGCAGGTCAGCAGTTTTGAATGTATGGTGGGTGGTTTGCCGAAAATAAGGATCCAACCTTTTGAATACAAAGCCCCTTTTTCACCCATCGACGTAATTGAAGAATATACCAGGCCGGCACGATACGTAGAGAATGGCACTATCGTTACCAAACCAGCTTTGAGTGATGCAGAAATGATCAATTTTGATAAAGTGGGAACGCTTGAAGCCTTTAATACAGATGGATTGCGCAGCATTTTATTTACCATGAGCCATATCCCTGATATGAAGGAAAAAACACTTCGGTTCCCGGGGCATATTGCTTTGATACAGGCACTGAAACAAGCAGGATTTTTTAACGAAGAACCCCTGCAAATAAATGGTGCCGCCATATCCCCCCTGCAATTCACTTCCAGGTTATTATTCAACTCATGGAAACTTGAGCCCGGCGATGCCGAATTTACCATCATGACCATTAAAGTAAAAGGGCAGAAAGATGGCGTGGCCAAAGAAGTGGAATATTTTCTTTACGATGAATATGATGAAGCAACAAAGACCTCATCTATGAGTCGTACAACTGGTTACACCTGCACAGCAGCAGTAAATTTGATCGCAAAAAATATGTTTACTAAAAAGGGTGTGTTTCCCCCGGAACTTGTGGGCGATGATGCTGTTTGTTTCAATTATGTGCTCGATTATTTGAAGGAGCGCAATGTAAATTGGGTAAAAAAATAATTTTCGTAAAAGTCAACCGGTTGCCCTTATAACTTAACCAGCTTTAGTTGCTGCTGTTCTGCACCCTGTCCTATTTTTAATAAATAGATCCCCGCAGCCAGTTTACCAAGCCATATTTTTTCTCTGTTGCTGCTGAGCAACAGGGTTTGAATTAATTTTCCTTCGACTGAAAAAATAGCTACTGTCTTGCCTTGTAACGTGTTTATTTCTTTTGACTCGATGCTAACCCAATCCAGCACCGGGTTGGGATATAGTTGTACGATGTCTGCTTTTTTAATGATGGGCAAAGTATCCTGCGGCAAAGGGGCGCCACTGGCTAAGGATCCGTCGCATTTATATGATCTTAAAAAACTATTGCGTGCAGCGCCTAATGCAAACATGCCCCGCATTGCCCTCGTTTGACCGAGGGTAAACATTTTCATACAGGCATCATCGGTGAGGTCCATAAAATTCATGAACATATCACCATTATTATCAATAGAACAAAATGATTTGCGGGGAAAATCGGGGCAACCATAGTTGTACCATGATTGTGGTGGCGTATCATTTACATCATCCGATCCGCAATCCGCATCACCCCAGATATGTTTTATTCCAAGCCAATGCGCTATTTCATGCGTAGCTGTTCTTCCTTTATTAAAATTGCTTCTTAAACCGCCCACCGTTCCAAAAACACTGTGATGAATTACCACTCCATCTTTTAATGCATCACCTCCGGGGAATGTGGCATAACCAAGTGTTCTCCCGGAAATATTGCACACCCATATGTTTAGGTATTCACTGCTATTCCAGGCATCACTCCCACCCTTTGTTTTTGATTTCATATCATCGATACCAAAGGAAGATTTGCTGCTGTACCTGCGTAATATCCCGGTCGTTGGCCGGCCATCGGGGTCAACCTGTGCCAGGCAAAACATAATCCTTGCATCTGCCGCACTACTTTTAAAAACATCGGGAACAAATTCCCTGTCTGTATTCAATTTTCTAAAATCTTTATTAAGCGCATCTATTTGAGAGAGCACCTGCGCATCACTGATATTTTGACCGGCGTTGTTAAATAAAACATGCACTACCACCGGGATGGTAATAATTTCATCAACAGAAGTATCACGGGGCGGCACACGTAGATCTGCCGCCAGACCTGGCTGCTGTTGAAAATGATTTTTTGTATAATCATCCGTGCCGCAATTACGCTGGGCAATTACAGGCAAACTAAAAAAGCCCGATAAAAGGCATAATAGGTAGATTCGCATTACATCAATTAAAAAAACGGGCGGAAATGATCTTATAACAGGATATCAAATCAAGAGCCGAAATTCAGCGCTTAAAATATAAAGCCGCATTTGTCCGTTGGGGGAAAGTTTGGATAATACCAGCTCAGAGGATGACCAAATATAAACCTAAAAGCCTTTTATAACAAAATTTTTATCGGAAACAGCTGTAAATTAAAGGAGGCTGCAGCTTAACACATTATTTTTGCGGCATAACAACCAGAAATGAACAAACTTTTTATTGCTGCAATTCTTTTTACTACTATCTCCTGCAATAACAATAAAAATGACGAAATAGATCCGTCTTTGGTGCCGGCAACATCCACTATCCCGGCGCCGGTTACCATGGACTTCAACATCATTGCACAGTACCCACACGACACAAGTGCTTACACACAAGGATTAGAATTGCACGATGGTAAAATGTACGAGGCCACCGGTGACAATGAAAATTCATCCCTGCGTATAACAGACCACAAAACGGGGAAAGTGTTACAAAAACACATGATGGGCAGCGCAGATATTTTCGGCGAAGGCATTACTATTTTAAATGGCAAAATTTACCAGCTTACATGGGAGAGCAACCTTGTGTACGTATACGATATCAACAATATCACAAAACCAATTAAAACCTTTAACTGGCCATACCCGGGATGGGGTATCACTAATAACGGCAAAGAACTTATCATCAGCACAGGTAGCTCGAATCTTTATTTTGTAAACCCGGAAGATTTTAAAGTGACCAACACTGTTTCGGTTCAAACAAATAAAGGGGCGTTGGACAATCTCAATGAACTGGAATATGTAGATGGCGTAGTGTATGCCAACGTGTACACTACCAATATTATTGTAAAAATTGATCCTTCAAGCGGCCATGTACTGGGCGTACTGTATTTCCCGGAAAGTTTTAAAAAAGAAGAAGACGCTAAAAACCGCCGGGCAGATTATTTTAATGGCATCGCTTATGACAGTGCCAACAAAAGTTTTTTTGTTACCGGAAAAAGATGGAGCCGGATGTTTGAATTAAAGATCAATTGATCAGGCTTTTTTAATAATATAGATCACCGAACTGCAGCGCTCTTTTTGAAAGAGCGCTTTTACATTTGATAAAAAGCCATTGAAAAAAGCGGCTAATAAATTTCCCTTGCCGGTTTTGTATTTTTCACTCAGCATACTCACATAAAAACTATCAAACCACATGGGGCGGATCTTTTTTACCTGCAGCCCGTGTTTTTTCATCAATTGCCGCATGCTGGCGGGTGAAAAATGATACAAATGTCTTGGTACGTCATAAGCGGCCCAGTGTTGTTTGTAGTTGCAGGCATCCGGTGAGGTATAGTTGGGCACCGCAATAAAAATGGTACCTCCTGGACGAATGATCTCCCTGATCTGTTCTACATATTTGTCGAGCGCATGCACATGCTCCAGCACATGCCACATAGTAATTACATCGAGTGATTGCGGTACAATGGAAAACAATTCATGGGATGGTAAAGCGGGAATGCCGTACAACTCTTCAGCATTTTTTCTTGCGCCGGCATCAGGTTCCAGCCCCGTGATCTTCCAGCCTGCATTTTGCATTTCATTTAAAAAAGCGCCGGTACCACATCCGATATCGAGCAGTGTACCTCTTTTAATTCCGGATTCTTTTTCTACAAGGTTTCTTTTCGACCGAAGGGTAAAGTTTCTTACCTGGTGATACATTTTATTAATCAAACCCGCCTGGGTATCACTATGCGAAATATAGTCGGCAGACTGGTAATAGGGCCCAATGGCAATCTCATCAGGCACATCCTGTGTAAAAACAAACTGGCAACCATCACATTGCAGCAATTCAAATTCTTCCTGCGAAACCGTATGATCTTTGGCTTTTAAAAAAGAATGGAAACTGGTGCCGCCACATACCGGGCATTGCTCATAATGGATCATGCTGCAAATAAATAAAATTAATTGGAACTGGTTTTATAGGTTGCCGGCGCTTCTTTTGCATCTACACCCACCTGTGAGCCGCTGCTCTTATTCAGCAAGGAAACAATGATGACCGCTGCAGCCAGCACAGCAAGCACAAGAGCTGCCCATGCCCACTTTGGCCATTTTTTGCTTTCTTCTGCAGCTAGCATCTCCTGCATGTACACCGTGTTGGTAGCCCTGTCCCCTACCAGCATCTGGTGGGAGGCATCGGGATGTATAACCCTGTTGGCTGCTACGGGGGAAAGATAGTGTTGCAGCGCAGCGGCATGAGAAAACTGCACTTGCCCGAATTCATCTTTGGAAAAATACCCGAGGTTACCAAAGTCTATCTTTTCATAAGGCTGAATTTGTTGTAAACGGCTACAATAATCGCTTAAGGCTGATGATGCCGCAGCAACAGAATGATGATACCAGGCAGCAATAAAATCAAGCAATGGTGCGGCATCCATTTCCTTTTCCGCAAAAATGATCACCGGCTTTGGAGCCATAATTAGTTTTTCAGTAATGGATGCTATTGCCTCCTCGTGCTGTATGCTGAGGCTTCCAACTGTAGGAAGCGGGCAATATTTATTTTTCAAAAGAAAAGAAGACAACAAATGTTCCATCCCCACAAATGTAATTTTAAATGCCC
>CBFGLL010000179.1:0-5441 GCA_965649585.1 uncultured Chitinophagaceae bacterium
AAGCTTCCGCAACATTATTAAAATTTAGCTGGGTTACCTCCCGCCCGCCCAGGCTGATCACAATATCTCCTTTTTTATAACCCATTGCTTTCGCAAATTCGTTGCTGCTACTTACACTATCAATCTCCATTAACAAATCCCCTGTTCCCTTCCATCCGCTCACGCCCAGTATGGCCTGGTTCACGATTTCAGAAGCTTTGTAGTCAACACCGGCAAGGCCAAAATAATATTGATAAGGTATGGGTGTGCCACCCTCCACATGTTTTACAAGGAATTGTTTTATTTCGGGCCAGGTAAGTTTTTCTATTTCGTCAAATAATTCATTGTCCATAAAATAGCTGTCTTTCCCGTATTTCACTCCCAGGTCGTGCTTCAGATCTTTAAGGGAATATTGCAGGCCCGAGCGTTGCAACAGCAGCAGGTCGAGCGCAGCGGATATCAAGGCTCCTTTTTCATATACATTATTATACTGCTTTGCATACTTGCCGGCACTCTCCAGGCTTAAAGCGGTAAAAGACAAGGAGTCGTTGTACCGTGTTCTTGAATTTTCTATTTTATCAGCAAGCGTTTCCAGGAATTTATCGGGGCTGATGAGCCCGCTCCATACCTGCACGTGATGAGAATAATATTCGGTACTGCCTTCATACAACCACAAATGTTTTGAAAGAACCGTTTCATTAAAATTAAATTCTTTCACTTCTTTGGAGCTGATGGTAAGCGGTGTTACAATATGAAAAAATTCATGCGATGAAATATCGATCATCATGTCGCCGATCTGTTCAGCAGGCATTTCGGGAATGCTGTAAAAAGAAGAATAAGAATGTTCCCATGCACCCGATGAACTCAGGGGGGCCTGCTCTCCATTAAAATAATAAATGAAGGCATATTTATCTACCGGTAACTTACCACCCAGGTAATCCTTGGTTGCGAGTAATAATTTTGAGAGGCCATCGGCCAGGTATTTCGACGTAAACATTTTTCGGGGCGAATACACCGCTACCAGCACATCTGTTTCACCTACTTTCAGGGTCGTAGTATCAGGCATTGAAAACATGATGGGTGAATCATACAATTCATCTGCATGCCTTGCTTTAAAATGATCTTTGGTAGCGCTGCTGCTAAGCGGCTGCAAACCAGTAGCTGCATAAAAGCCATTCGGTTTGGTAAATTGCAGGTCAAAAGGAATATTTCTTTTCCCTTCAAAATAACCGAAGATACCCGGCGTATTCAACACGAAATTTTTGCCCGCTTCAAAATTGGTACCTGCCATGCTGTAAGGTTTTTTATCAAGCTTTGAATCCCAGGTATCTTCTACTTTGTAGGTTATTTTGTGTAAGGCGGCCGCTTTGCTGATCTTCCAGCTATTATCATTTAGCTTTTTTACCGAAAGCGATTTTCCTGCTGCATCATAGGCTTTAATATCATGCACAAACCGGCCATAATTGCTGTTCATATAAGTACCCGGAACGATCCTTGGAAAATAAAAAGTTACCGATTCTCCGCTCATTTTTGGTGTGAGCAGTGTAACCGTCAATTTATCATCCTTCACATCATTGAGGTCGATAGAATACTGGTAACTGTTTTGTGCAGTAACTTTTTTTGCTGTTGCTAAGAGAAAGGTTGATGTTAACAGGTAAATAAAAACATGCTTCATGGCTGATATTTATTACCCAAATCTAATTTATTAATCGGGCTACAAACATTACCGGAAAAATATTTTTTGGCTTTTCCTAGCCTGGTTCTTACCCGGCACACGCTCTAAATGCCTCATTTTTAAATTTCATTATCTTCAATAACTGTTTTTCAACAATCAGCATTTGAATGAAAAAAATCATCCTGCGTATTTTCCGATCGAGGGTGATTAAAATAGATTAGATTTCATTGCAGCAATTACGTCAAATTAAAAGGATATGAGAAAATTATTTGTGCAGGTTAGTATTGCTACCATCATTGTTTTTGCAGCCCTTGCACTCTGGATCTGGCAGGGCTTTTGGTGGTTTGCCGCAATAGCTTTGATATTGTTTGTGTGGGGTCTGTATGACATGTTTCAAACAAAACACTCTCTTATTCGCAACTTTCCTTTGTTTGGCCGTGCCCGCTGGCTCATGGAAGCACTCAGGCCCAAACTCTACCAGTATTTTGTGGAGAGTGATACCGATGGCAGGCCCATTAACCGGATCGATCGCAACACCATTTACCAGAGAGCAAAACTGGAAACGGATACCATGCCCTTCGGCACCCAGCAAAACACTTATGCAGAAGGGTACGAATGGATGACGCATAGCATTGCACCCATCGGGCACGATGATGTAATTGCAGATCCAAAAGTGTTGATAGGAAACAAGGATTGTAAACAACCTTACAAGTGCAGCGTACTTAACGTGAGCGCCATGAGTTATGGTTCGCTCAGCAAAAATGCCATTGAAGCGTTAAACGGTGGCGCACGAATCGGCGGTTTTGCGCACAACACCGGCGAAGGTGGATTAAGTCCTTACCATCTGAAACATGAGGGCGACCTCATCTGGCAAATTGGAACCGGTTATTTTTCTGCAAGAAACGTGGATGGAACTTTCAACCCCGAAGCATTTGCAGCAAATGCCGGGCGACCGCAGGTAAAAATGATCGAGATCAAATTATCGCAGGGTGCCAAACCCGGCCACGGGGGTATTTTACCGGCGCAAAAAGTTACCGCAGAAGTTGCAGCCATCCGTTTGGTAAAAGAAGGGGTAACCGTTTTTTCGCCACCCTATCATTCTATGTTTTCAACACCCAAGGGGCTGATCCTTTTTGTAAAACAGCTGAGGGAACTAAGCGACGGAAAACCCGTTGGGTTCAAACTTTGTATCGGGCACAAATCGGAATTTATCGCTATCTGCAAAGCCATGATGGAACTGGATGTGTATCCTGACTTTATTACAGTTGACGGCGGCGAAGGCGGAACCGGTGCCGCACCGCAGGAGTTTAGCAACTATGTAGGCGCACCCCTGCTCGATGGTCTGGCCTTTGTACATAATATTTTGGTAGGATACGATATCCGTAAGCATATAAAAATAATTGCCGCCGGAAAAATTATCACCGGCTTTCATATTCTTCGGGCAATGGCTCTTGGTGCAGACTGCTGCAACAGCGCTCGTGCCATGATGATGGCCCTCGGTTGCATCCAGGCATTGGTATGTAATAAAAATACCTGCCCTACCGGCGTTGCTACCCAGGATCCCCAACTGGTTGCAGGGCTGGTGATCAACGATAAAAAAGTAAGGGTAGCAAACTATCACCGGGAAACGGTGAAATCATTTACCGAATTGCTAGGTGCAGCGGGTATGAAAGATGCCTCTACCATTACCCGCTCCCATATTTATCGCAGGGTGTTCATGAACCAGATCACCACCTTTGAAGAAATATTTCCAAGCGTGGCGGTTGGGGCTTTTATTAAAGGTGAAATTCCGGAGCGTTACCGGATGGATGTACAAAAAGCTAACCCTGAATCCTGGAATTGATCTTTTCTGGAAACGCTTTCTTCAAATAACCGGCACCTGGTTGATTTTGCAGGGTTTTGCAACGCAATTTTGTTGTAAAACCGCGGAGCCTGCAGAGGTTTTTATTCTCCAGGGCAGCGCAGGTTTTTTTTAGACGATTGTTCGTTCATATTTAATATCATTTACCCCTAACTTTGCGCCACTAAACAAACCCTCGTTTTATTGTGCGTAAAAGTTGGTGGAAAATAGCATCCTTAATCTTGCTGCTTTATACTGTTGTGGGCGGATTTTTATTGGAAGTTCCCCGGCTGCACATCCTCAACGAAACTATCCGGAATCTTTACTTTCACGTGTGCATGTGGTTTGCCATGATGATCCTCTATATTGTAAGTTTTGTGTACAGTATCAAATACCTCGGCAGCACCAATTTTCGCCACGATATTTATGCTAAAAACTTTGCAGGCGCAGGAACCATTTTTGGTATTTTAGGATATGCCACCGGCGCCATCTGGGCAAATTATACCTGGGTTACCGATCAAAGCCAGAGCCTGGGAAGCATTTTAAAAGAACCCAAACTCATTGGTGCCGCCATCGCCGTTCTTATTTACGGCGCCTACTTTGTACTTCGTGGCTCCTTTACCGATCTCGATAAAAGAGCAAGGGTAAGTGCCGTGTACAATATATTCGCCTTTGCCATGTTATTCCCCAGCATCTGGATCATTCCCCGCATGGTGGGTAGCCTGCATCCCGGCGCTCCGGGTAGCGAAAGCGGCAACCCTGCATTAAATTTTAATGATATCGACAGCAGGCTGCGAATGGTATTTTACCCGGCCATCATCGGGTGGACCTTACTGGGTGTGTGGATAGCTACCCTTAAAATAAGAATTGAATTGATGAAGGATAAAGATCTATTGAAATCATAGTAACAAAAAATATGAAACCAATTTTGTCATTTTTAAAAAGAACCAGTTTGTTGTTGCTCCTGGTTTGTGTTGCCAGCTTTGCAACAGCGCAGGAAAAAGTGGATATGGCAGATACTATGCGCAGCAATGGCAAAATTTACGTGGTAGTAGCTGTTTGCCTGCTCATATTGGTGGGTTTGTTCATCTATGTGTTTACAGTAGATAGAAAAATAACCAGGTTGGAGAAGGAAGTGAAGAGTTAGTGTCAAAGTTCAGAGTCGTTAGTCCGCGGCTTTTACCAAAGCCTGGATCATCAAAAACCTTTTAAACCTCTTAAACCTTTGAAACCCTTGAAACCTTAAATAAAAACGATTGCGGGGCTTTGCCCTTTTCATAATTAAAAAACAAATATCATATGTCACATCAACCGTATAGCTTTTTTCAAAGCGTGGAAAGAAGCTTTGAAAAAGCAGCCAATTTTACCAAATGGGATAGAGGCATTCTTGAACAGATAAAAGCCTGCAACAGCATTTACAGCATGCGATTCCCGGTAAAATTAGACGACGGAACTATTGAAGTAATTGAAGCTTACCGTGTGCAACATAGCCAGCACAAATCTCCTTGTAAAGGTGGTATCCGCTTTAGCGATGAAGTAAACCAGGATGAAGTAATGGCCCTTGCTTCTTTAATGACCTACAAATGCGCCATTGTAAATGTTCCATTTGGTGGTGGTAAAGGCGGTATTAAAATTAACCCCCGCAACTACAGCGTGTATGAGCTGGAAAAAATTACCCGCCGCTATACCAGCGAACTGGTAAAGAAAAATTTCATCGGACCGGGCATCGACGTTCCTGCGCCTGATTATGGAACAGGTGAAAGAGAAATGGCCTGGATCGTGGACACCTATGCCTCATTGAAGCCAGGTGAAATTGATGCTGCCGGTTGCGTTACCGGTAAGCCTGTAACACAAGGTGGTGTGCGTGGCCGTAAAGAGGCTACCGGCTTAGGTGTTTTTTATGGCATACGTGAAGTTTGTTCCATGCCTGATGTGATGGAAAAATTA
>CBFGLL010000180.1:0-5353 GCA_965649585.1 uncultured Chitinophagaceae bacterium
ATTGGAACATGAAGATTATATACGTGCCATTGCTATAAGAGATGAAATAAAAAGCAGGGGCGGAAAGTAAACACAAGCATGATGCATGATTAGTTTTCCCCATTGTAAGATCAATATCGGCCTCAATATTTTATCGAAGAGAGACGATGGGTACCACAATTTACAAACGGTTTTTTACCCGATAAACGTTCATGACGCCCTCGAACTGGTGGCTGCAAATACTCCCGGTGATATCCAGCTTACTATTACAGGTGCTGACCACATAACCGCTGATGAAAACAACCTTTGTGTGAAGGCATACCGTTTATTAAAGAGAGACTTTCCGCAATTACCATCTATTAAAGCACATTTACACAAAACGATACCCGTGGGTGCAGGCCTGGGTGGTGGTTCTTCGGACGGCGCTTTTATGCTAAAACTACTCAACGAAAAATTTGACCTGGAGTTGGATAAACCTGCATTGGTCCATTATGCAGCCCAACTTGGAAGCGATTGTGCTTTTTTTGTGATGGATGCACCCTGCTTTGCCACATCGAGGGGCGAAGTTTTGGAACCAATAACTCTCGACCTTTCTCACTTTAGCATCGTTATCATCAACCCGGGCATTCACATTAGTACCGCTGCGGCTTTTGCCGGTATTGCACCTGCAAAAAATACAGCGGATTTAAAAACACTCATTGCTGCTCCAATTGAAACCTGGCGAAGTACAATCCAAAATGATTTTGAAGTATCCGCCTTTATTGCTCACCCGGAGATAGCAGCTATTAAGCATGACCTGTATAACAAGGGTGCCTTATATGCTTCCATGAGTGGCACCGGGAGTACCGTGTACGGCATTTTTCCAAAGGATCAAAAGCCGTCCCTTGACTACCCTGCTGACTACTTTTTGCGTTGGATTTAAATCTGTACCTTTGATTCATCAATTTATATACCGCCATATCATTTCTTCGCAACAACCTTGATTTGTTGAACCATTAAGTGGCTGCTCCAATGGAGCATTATCCCGTCTTTATATTTATTCATACTGTTCGTGTAAACGAACAGCCAAATTATAAATCATGACCGTCACTTCAACAAATTCAAACAATACACAATTTTATATTGACCTCGAGGAAAAATACGGGGCACATAATTATCATCCATTGCCTGTTGTATTAAAAAAAGGCGAAGGCGTTTTTTTATGGGATGTAGATGATAAAAGATATTTCGATTTCCTGAGCGGCTATTCCGCAGTGAACCAGGGGCATTGCCATCCAAAAATTGTAGGGGCATTGGTGGAGCAGGCGCAAACACTCACGCTTACTTCCAGGGCATTTTACAATAACATGCTCGGTGAGTATGAAAAATTCATCACGGAATATTTTGGGTTTGACAAAGTATTGCCGATGAATACAGGCGTAGAAGCTGTGGAAACAGCTTTGAAGTTGAGCCGAAAATGGGGCTACATGAAAAAAGGCATTGCAGAAAACCGGGCCAAGATCATTGTATGCAGCTCCAACTTTCATGGCAGAACCCTGGGGGTAATTTCTTACAGTACAGACCCCACAGCCACTAAAGACTTTGGCCCTTTTCTTCCCGGCTTTGAAGTAATTCCTTTCAATGATGTGCCCGCACTCGAAAAAGCATTGCAGGACAAAAAGGTATGTGCCTTTTTATTTGAACCCATTCAGGGTGAAGCAGGCGTGGTAGTACCAAATGATGGTTATTACAAAGCGGTAAGAGCACTTTGCGATGAATATAAAGTATTGATGCTGGCAGATGAAATACAAACTGGCCTCGCCCGCACCGGCAATATGCTGGCTTGTGATGCTGAAAATGTAAAGCCTGATGTATTGATACTGGGAAAAGCATTGAGCGGAGGCACTCTGCCTATAAGTGCTGTACTTGCCAATGATGATGTGATGATGAATATTAAACCCGGCGAACACGGTAGCACATACGGCGGTAACCCGCTTGCCTGCAAGGTAGCCATTACAGCACTAAGTGTATTGAGGGAAGAAAAGATGATGGAGAATGCAAAACTGATGGGTGAACTATTCCGAAGCGAATTACAAAAAATCAACTCTCCTTTTATCTCTGTTATTCGTGGCCGTGGCTTGTTAAATGCAATTGTGATCGATCATCCAAACAAAGAAGCAGCATGGGATCTATGCCTTACGATGATGAAGAATGGATTGTTAGCAAAACCTACGCATGGGGATAAGATAAGGTTTGCGCCACCGCTTACTATCAATCACACACAAATATCTGAGGCAGTTGGTATCATCCGGAAAAGTTTAGAAAGTCTTCACTAATTTCATCACATGAAGACGGGAAACCAGCAGGCACCTGCAGAAAATAATTATTTTCTTAAACAATCAGTGATCGGTATCAGCGACGGTATCATCCTGGGCCTGGCCTGTACTACAGCCCTATTTATTATTTTTAACAACACGGAGCAGGTACTGTTTTATGCATCCTGGATCGGCTTGCTGGGTGGCTGCATAATTGGTATTGCAGGATATTTTTCTGCTACATCCCGCATGGAAAGTTTGATAGCCCGGTCGGAAGAAGAAGCAGAACGAAAAAAACAAGAAGAAGCAGATAAAACGATCGAACTGTTTAAACAACTTGACCTGGGTTCAGACATGCAGGCCCAGGTATTTGATGAAATAAACAGGGATGATCAGGAATGGAAAAAATTTTTGCATGCACAGCAGCAGGATTTTGAAGTGCCTGATAAAAAACAATTGCCCATTACCGGCTTCATCATCGGTATTAGTTTTATAGCTGGTTTCGTGCTCCCTGTTATTCCCTACTTGCTATACCCAGCTGCAGAATCGGCCTTAAAAATGAGTGTATGGATTAATTTGCCCCTTTTACTTTTAATCGGCATACTTAAGAGCAGGATCAACAGGGAGCCCGTGTTTTGGGGGGCCTTACGGGTGTTGCTGATAGGCTCGGCAGTGCTGGCGGCAGCCTGGTTTATTGCAAAGATTTTTGCAGGATGATAAAGTACTAGCACTGACTTTTGTCATTTCCATTTCCGGGCAATCATGAATACTTCTGTACCGGCCCGCTGTTCAATAGAATTGTAAGCAGGCTCCAGCACCAGTATATCAAACAACGGAGCAAAGAGTTCCAGGTATTCTTCTTTGTTTCCACCGAAAGGTGGACTGTTGTCGAAGTTGCGGTTAAAGAATAAACCTACCAGTTTTCCATTTTCCTTTAAAAGATCATACATTTTTATAGCATAGTTCTTGCGCAGCCTTGGATCCAATGCACAAAAAAATGTCTGCTCAAGTATAAGGTCAAACTTTTGCTGCAGTTCAAAAAAATCTCCCCTTATCACTTCAATCCTACTACCATAGGGGGCAAGCTTTTGTTTAACCGCTTCTGCTGCCACGGTAGAAATATCTATTACCGTGATGTTGTTAAACCCCTTTTGCAACAGGTATTCCGCCTCATAGGCGTTACCACATCCGGGAATCAGGATCGCAATATTTTTATCTTCCAACTGGTCGATATATTCTTTTAAGGGAGTGGAAACATAACCTATATCCCAGGCATCTTCCCCTGTTTCATACCGCTTGTTCCAGTAATTTTTATCAAGTTTACCCGGCTGGCTCATGAGGCTGTTGTGTGTTTTTTATTGCTTAATATATTTTCCATCGTCCATATTACCTTGCCCTGGAAAGGGTGCTGGCGCACAGGGCATTCAAATTTGTCGCATATGGGGCAACTGAATTCCAGGCATCCGTCAGAATGCACAAACAGTTCTACCGACTCCCCGTAGTTTCTTCTAACTAATTCGGATAATGCATCAATCTCCCTGTGTGCTTCGTGCACGTTAAAATACCAGGGTACTGTTAAGTGGCAGTCCATATGAAGTGTGGCGCCATATTTAATGATCCTCAGGTTGTGCAGGTCAATCCAGTTTACGGTTCTGTTTTGGTTCAGCAATACCACCAGGTCTTTGAGCAGTTGTTCATCAGCCTCATCCATAATGCCGGCAATAGAAGTGCGGATAATTTTATAACCGGTGTAGATAATGATCATTGCAAACAAAATGGCTACGGCACTATCCAACCACATTATTTTTGTAAAATACAACACAATCAACCCTACAACAATTCCGGCGGTGGTAAAGGTATCCGAAATCAAATGTTTACCACTTGCGATCAATGCAAGCGAATTATTTTTTTTACCTACACCCACACAATATTTCCCCAGGCCATAATTAACGATCGCCGTTAATGCCACCAGCATTATACCCCAGTCGAGCTTTTTAACAGGATGCGGATTAAAAAGATTTCCCACTGCTTCGTAAATGATAAAACAGCCCGCAATGGTAATAAGCGTTCCTTCAATAGCCGCAGAAATAAATTCCACTTTTCCATGACCATATGGATGGTCCACATCTCTTGGTTTTGCAGAAACGTATAAACTATACAACCCAATAAAACCTGCCACAATATTTACAATACTTTCCAGCGCATCTGTTAATATGGCAACGGAGTTGGTAAGATACCAGGCAACGATTTTGATAATGAAGAGCACAATAGAAATGCCCGCCACTAACTTTTGAATTTTTAAATTGTATTGCGCTGAATTCATATTACCCGGTATCCTTAATTATTTTTTTGGTTTCGATGACATGTAAAACCTGAGTGTACCGCCACCCGTGATATCAGGATGTTTTAAGCCCAGATCAGTAACGGTCTTTCCATTTAAAGTTACTTTTTGAACATACACATTCGTCTTGCCCTGGTTGATCGTTTCTATCGTAAAAGTTTTTCCATTTTCCAAATGTAGTACTGCTTTATCAACCAGCGGGCTGCCAAGTGCATATTGATCATTACCGGGAGAAACAGGGTAAAAACCGAGAGCAGAAAACATATACCAGGCACTCATTTGCCCGCAATCATCGTTGCCGCCAAGCCCATCAGGTGTGGGTTTATACTGTTTTTCTAAAATCATCCGCACCGTTTCCTGTGTTTTCCATGGTTTATCAGTCCAGTTGTAAAAATAAGCAACATGGTGTGCCGGTTCGTTGCCATGTACATAGCCGCCAATGATGCCCTCACGGGTAATATCTTCTGTGTGTGCAAAAAATTCATCTGGCAAATGCATATTGAACAGGCTATCCAGGCGCTGACCAAATTTCTTTTTACCCCCCATGGCCATCATCAATCCATTGGGTTCATGCGGCACAAAAAAACTGTAGTTCCAGCTATTCCCTTCAATAAATCCTTGCCCGTGGGTACTGTACACATCAAACTCTTTTTTGAAACTTCCATCTGCTAATCTTGGCCGCATAAAACCGATGCTTGCATCAAAGTTATTTTTCCAATTTTGTGAGCGATTGATGAAC
>CBFGLL010000181.1:0-5346 GCA_965649585.1 uncultured Chitinophagaceae bacterium
GATCATCGGGCAACGAAAACCAAGCACCGATTTAAAAACAAGTTTAAATGATGCGTTAAGAGATTTCAACGTTTCAGTGTAAGCATGTATATTTGCAGCCCTGAAAGAGGTAGAAGGTAGGAGGTAGGAGGTAGAAGGAGGAAAATCCTTTGCCTATTCAAACTTCCTGGAATACCTGACCTGTAATTGCCCAGGTGGCGAAATTGGTAGACGCACTGTGTTCAGGTCGCAGCGTTCGCAAGGATGTGCTGGTTCGAATCCAGTCCTGGGCACCAAATGGACAAATCGAAAAATTCGGTTTGTCCATTTTTATTTAACGCCTGGCGGTTCGATGTTAGTGATTTGCCAAACAATCAGATTTTTTCTTCCTTAATTTCTTCCTTTTGTTTGGGTTGATTTTTTTTGAAAATGCCAAATAGTAAGGCGCCCATCAAGGCTCCGTACAGGGTACTGTTCAAAGGCTTTGATGTGATGCTGCAGCTACCACCGAGGCAGCCTATTTGTTGCCAGTAAATATATCCGGCGATGGCGCCTACAACAGCGCCAATGATGTACAGCAGGTTGCTGCTAAACCACTTCTTCATAGGTAATGTCTTTTGTGTTTTGTTTTGAAGTATTGATGGGGGTATTACATCCCGACGTTCCGCAACAACCTACGTTAAAAACCGGCATGGCAGTAAATAATATACCTACCAGCCCCATGGCCCAGTTGCCATTCATTACAGATTGAAAAATGATGGCGATGCCTAAAGCCAATCTTATAAAGCGCATAAAATTCCAGTTGCGTAATATTCTTTCTTTCATCATAGATCTTAAATTTTGTATGTCAACCCTTACATCGGTTTAAAATAGCCCTTACCTGGTAAGGGTTTGATAGCTTCACACGAAAATAGTTGTTGTACCCCCTTCGTTAAGTAACAAAGGTTACATTGCTAACAAACGCCTTGTTAAAGTACTGTAGAAACCAGGGATGCGAAAAAAGGCACCCATGCAGGTGCCCGTTTTTTAATCTTTTATTTTCCTGCCATCCTTAAAATTGTTTGATAAAATCATTTGCTTCTAAAATGCCTTCTCCCCGCCAGGTTTCTTTTCCCTTTTTGTAAATGATAAAAGTGGGGAAACCGGTAACGTTGAGCTCATTACACAGTTCAGTTTGCTCGCCGCCATTTATTTTAACTAATACAAACTGGTGGCCATTGGTTTTTTCCAGCGAGTCGAGCAGGGGCGTCATTTTTTTGCAGGGTGGGCACCATACGGCGCTAAAATCTACCAGCACTGTTTTGTCGGTAGGGATTTTTGCCATGTACTCATCCAATTTTATTTGTGTAACAGTCGCCGCTTCTTCCAATGGCTTGCTGGCCTTTTTCCAGGCATTAATGCCACCTACCAGGTTATATGTGGTAAAACCCTGTTGTTGCAGGTAGTCGGCAGCTGCTTTGCTTCGGCTGCCGGCGAGGCAGTACACATACAACGCTTTATTTTTGTCTAGTGCTTTCACCCTTTTTTCAAATTCCGTCCTGCTGTTCCAGTCGGCCAGGAATGCATCTTTCAAATGGCCGGATTCATATTCTTCTGCTGTGCGCACATCCAGCACCTGCACATCTTGCCGGGCAATGGCTTTCTCAAATTCATTTACCGATATATTATTTGGCTGGGCCTGGCTGTTGCATGCAGTAAGTAAAAAAAAGGCAGCGATAAAAATAAATGTGGCATTCTTTATAAAGCTCATGTAGGTATAAATTTTTATGAAATGGAACGGGGCTCGTTATTGTTTTACCCCAGGTTCAAGATTGTAAGCTGCTGCAAATTTACGGAAGTTTATAAGGAGCAACCGTCGCCAAAAGTTTAAAATTCAACGGGGATTGGCTTTTTATAGAACCCGCAGGGGGTGATTCCATAAGTGTTTCGAAGAGTAAGTATCCCCCCGTTTACCGGCAGGTTCCTTATCGCATGACAAGGTTTTTTATAAATCTGGTATGAAATTAGCTATATGTCTGTTTAAATAAAAAATAAAAAATTTAAACAAGATTTTATATCTTTACAGCATGATCCAGCTATTTCATACCGCCAGTAACAAGTGCAGTAAGATAATTACAGCCGAATACAGCACGTCTTTCAGCACGGCAATTAAACTGTTGCACCCACGCATCCGCTGTGCTATTTACAATATTTACGGGTTTGTGAGGGTAGCAGACGAGATCGTTGACACTTTTCATGATTTTGATAAAAAAGCGCTGCTCGCTGATTTTAAAATTCAAACATTCCGGGCTCTCAGCGAGGGCATTAGTGTAAACCCGGTGTTGCATAGTTTTCAGCAGGTAGTACGTGAATACCAGGTGAATCCTGAATTGGTGGAAGCGTTTTTTGAAAGCATGCAAATGGATCTATATAAAACGGAATATGATGCCAGGCAATACAAAGAATATATATACGGAAGTGCGGAGGTAGTGGGCCTGATGTGCCTGCATGTATTTTGTGAAGGCGATGGAAACATGTTTCGCAAACTGCAACCATCTGCAAGAGCGCTGGGTGCAGCATTTCAAAAAATAAATTTTTTAAGAGATCTCAGCGCCGACTTCCAGGGGCTTAACCGCACCTATTTCCCGGGAGTGGATTTCCACAATTTTACGGAAGATATGAAGGCGGCTGTGGAAGCAGAGGTGAAGATTGACCTCGCAGCAGCTTACGAGGGCATACAGCAGTTGCCGCTCAGCTCCCGTTACGGAGTATTGCTGGCATACAGTTATTACGCTTCCCTGTTTAAAAAAATTCAGAAGGCGAAACCCGTGGTATTACTTAACAGGAGAGTGCGGGTTCCCGACCATCAGAAATTAATTCTTTTTTTAAGAACTGGGCTGCGGTATAAAATTAAACTGGCCTACGCCGTTTTGTAAGGCGCAGTAAATCGACAAACGTATAAATTTTAAAACACGATAAAACAAACATTATGAAACAGAAACTATTTTCTAAACTTTTGTTACCTGCTTCGTTATTGCTCAGTATTGGGCTAATGAGTTGCGACGATGAGGAAGCACCAAATTCCTCGGGCACTATTGCCAATATTGTAGTGAGTTCCGATAACTTCAGCACACTTGAAACCGCTGTAATACGGGCAGACCTTTCAGCTACATTGAATAGTGCGGGTCCTTTTACGGTATTTGCTCCTGACAACGCCGCCTTTACTGCAAGTGGCGTAAGCGCAGCTGCCATCAATACACTCACCCCGGCACAGGTTTCCAGTATTTTACTATATCATACCCTGGGAAGTAAAGTGGTAGCGGCAGATGTGCCTGCAGGTCCGAATGCAAAAGTGGTTACTGCCAGCGGGGATTCTGTTTTTGTAACAAAAAATGCTTCCGGCGTTTTTGTAAATGGTATCAAAGTATCGCAGGCCGATATTATGGCATGTAATGGTGTGATCCATAAAATAGACAGGGTTTTGATGCCCCCGGTAGGAAATATTGTGGCAACTGCACAGGTGCCTGGCAGTGGTTTAGATTCATTAGTGAAGGCAGTAGTGCGTGCATCTACTGGTCCTGGTGGCGACCCATCCATTGTAACTACCCTGCAGACTAACATATTAACCGTATTTGCTCCTAACAATGCTGCATTTACCCAGTTGTTATCAGCACTCAGCCTCAATAATATCGACAATATTCCGATGGCTACATTGATTGCAGTATTGAAGTACCACCTGGTACCAGGTCGTGCATTTTCATCTGACCTTGCCAATGGCACTATCAGCATGGCAGCAGGTGGAAGCACCACTGTAAACTTAACCAATGGTACTTCCGGCGGCCCAACTATTACAGGAACAGGCAATGCCGGCAACCGATCCAATATTGTGGCAACCAACATTATGGCTACCAACGGGGTAGTGCATGTAATTGACAGAGTATTGCTGCCATAAGTTAAATTGCAATATCACAATATAAAACCATCCTAAACCATGAACCTTTTTTCTATTTCTCAATTGTCAAAATATGCCGGTATTAAACCTCATACGATCAGGATATGGGAAAAAAGGTATAATGCACTGGAACCGGTGCGTTCCGATGGTAATACCCGCTACTACGACGGTGATCAGTTGCGTCGTTTGTTGAATATTGTAAGTTTAAAAGAGCAGGAGCCTAACTTGTCCGCTTTATGTAGATATTCTGATGAAGAACTGTTCAGGAAGGTAGAAGAGGCCCTGCTTAAAAAGCCGGAACGAGGCGATGATGCGGAATATTTTATCAGCCAGTTCATCGCCTCAGGTTCCAGCTACGATGAAAAACATTTCAACAAAGTGTTTGATGCAGCTATAAAGAATTACAAGGTAGAAACTGCATACAGCAAAATTTTTTACCCGCTGCTGGAAAGAGTTGGCCTGCTGTGGACGATTGATGAACTCAATGCACCGGTAGAACATTTTCTTACAAATATGCTCCGGCAAAAGTTTTATACGCTTATCGAAAATCTGCCGCTGCCAAAAAAGAACGCAGACCGTTGGTTGTTATTTTTAAGAGAAGGAGAATTTCATGAAATGGGTTTGTTGTTTGCCAACTACCTTTTAAAGCTGTATGGGAAATCAGTGATTTACCTTGGTGCAGATACGCCGATGCAACCCTTGTTGCAATCGGTGGGTGTTATACAACCGGGGCACCTGCTTTTTTTCCAGGTGGCAAATACCACTGAAGAAGAACTGGATGAATATGTGGTGGAACTCCAAAAAGCAGTGAAAAATACTCCTTTGTATATTGCCACAGGTTTGGCGGCAACTACTCAACGGAAACAGGTATATTATTTAAAGAATTTAGCGGATTTTAAAAAGCATATTAAAGGAGAGCGTTAATAAGGGATGGTTTTTTTTCAGAAAGGGCGGTTCTTAATAGAACCGCTTTTTTTTATGCCGGCTCCCTGGTTGTGGAGCAAATATGTCCACAAATCCTTTATAGTCGCCTGCTTCAGCCAGGCATGTATTCAACGGCCTACCTCCCACGCAAACTCGCTTGTGAACGTTACCAGTTATTGTGGCTCCATTATTGAGGTGCTTTTATTTTATTAGTCACATTCAAAAACGCCACATTATGCCAACAGCAACAAAAGCAAAAACGAAACCCGCCAAAAAATCAAGCACGGGCAAAAATGGCAATGGTCCCTTGAAAGAACTTTTTATGCACGGCATCAAGGATATTTATTGGGCAGAGATGGCCCTTACCAAGGCATTGCCCAAACTGGCCCAGGAGGCTGAATCGCAAAAACTAAAATCAGCGCTCAAGGAACACCTGGAGCAAACCCATGGGCACGTGGCCAGGATAGAACAAGTTTTTGAGGCGCTGGGTGAAACTGCCGAAGCAAAAAAAT
>CBFGLL010000182.1:0-5315 GCA_965649585.1 uncultured Chitinophagaceae bacterium
ACAGGCTTTCCTGTAACTGGGTTTCAACGAATGAATTTTGAGACCCGGCTTCCCTGATATCCAATGACTCGCCGCAACAAAAAATGGGTTGAACCTGGTGTGCCAATGCGATATCCACTTTTTTTGCCAGTTCTGCATTGGTTTCGTGGTTATAGGTGCGTCTTTCACTGTGGCCAAGTATTACATATTTTATTGCCATGCTTTGCAACATTTCTGCACTAACCTCACCAGTGTAAGCTCCATTTTTATTTGCGGAGCAGTTCTGGGCCGCAACAAATACATTTTGTTTTCCATCAAGCATCTGTTTTACAGTGAGCAGGTACGGAAAAGGAACGGCAAATATGGCGGATTGCTGAGCCTGTAAGTCATGAGAAGTTTTTAATAAAGCATGAATCAATTCTTCTGCCTGTGTAAGGCTGAGGTTCATTTTCCAGTTGGCTGCCGCTATTTGTTTGCGCATAGTGTTATAAGTTATTGCTGTAAATGTGCTGTAAATTTTCTAATTGCTGCGAAGTTAACGCTGCGCCTTTCATTTTCATCCAGTTATTGATATCTGCTATTAATTTTTCGAAGATATATTTTTCGCTACCCCAGGAAAAATTTTCAACGTATTTTCCGGGATCATTGCCGAAAATATTGCAGCCCACCCCTACGATCGTTCCTGTATTAAATCTGGTATTGATTGCCGCCCTGCTATAATCTCCCATTATTAAACCTGCCTTATTTCCTGCCACGATACTGTTCATTTCTTTATCTACGATGTACTTCACTACTCCTCCGGTGTTTTTTACATTACTGTTGCTGGTGCCTGCTCCAAGGTTGCACCATTCGCCAATAACGCTGTCGCCAAGGTAGCCATCATGTGCTTTGTTACTGTTGGCGAATAGTACGCTGTTTTTTATTTCCCCTCCTGCCGTACAATTAGGACCGATGGTGCTTGCGCCGTAAATCTTAGTCCCCATTTTTAGGGTGGCAGCTTCGCAAATCGCTACCGGACCCCTGATTAGTGTTCCCTCCATCAGCAAGGCATTAGATCCAATATACACCGGGCCGGTGGATGCATTAATAATACAGTGCTCTACAACTGCACCTGCTTCGATAAATATATTTTCCGGGCTGATAACCCTGTTGGATGACGGAATTGGCTGAGATACCCGGTTATGTATTAACAGTTCAAAATCATGGCGTAAAGCCATATCATTTAACATAAAAATCTGCCAGGGATAATGCAGGGTTTTGATATCATCGGTTTCGAGCAGTGGCGTTTTGTCTTTTGCAGCTTCTATTATCAGTTTGTAATTGTGAATGCTGGGGATAATATCGGCGTTAATCACAATTTCCTGATCTCCCTCCTGCTCCACTGTATAAATCTTTGCCCCGGTTAATCGTTCCCATTTTTCCCTGATGGTGAGGATGCCGATACGGATATCGGCAGCATGACGGGTGTATGTAAAGGGCAGCAAATGCTGTTTTGCCCTGCTATTGTCGAGGAAAATATCCATAAGTCGAAGATATTCAAAAAAAAATCCCCCCGGAGAACCGGAAGGACTTTAAAGTATAGCCATGAAAAACAAACTTGAAATAAAGATACAAAAAATCTCTATTAAAATTACTTCGCTTTCTTTTCGTAACGTTTTTTAAACTTATCGATACGACCTGCGGTATCCACTAATACGTTTTTACCGGTATAAAAAGGATGAGAAGTGTTGGAAATCTCCAGCTTTATCACCGGGTATTCCTGGCCATCTTCTTCCCATACAATGGTTTCTTTGCTTTCTGCAGTTGAGCGACTCAGGAACGTGGTTCCGTTACTCATGTCTTTAAATACTACTACCCTATAGTTTTTTGGGTGAATGTCTTGCTTCATTTTCAATGTTTTATGCACGGATTTTGCCGTACTTATTCATAATAAGCCGCAAAGGTAATGATTTTCAGTTAATTTTCTGCAATTAACTCTTCATATTTACCACCTGCAGCGCAATTCCGAGGTTCCATCCTTTGCTTGCCTGTATAACCTCCTGCAGATCGTCGATCTTTTTACCGGTTACCCTCACGATATCATCCATGATGGCTGCCTGCACTTTAAGGCCTGCATCTTTAATATGCTTTACGATCTTTTTTGCATCTTCCTGCTTTATACCATTTCTTACGGGTACTTCCTGCTTTGTTACTTTTCCACTCACGTATGGCTCCTTACTAAGATCATAAATTTCAGCGGCCAGGCCCTGTTTCATACTCCTGCTGATCAACACATCAATGATCTGCTGCAATTTCATCTCACTATCCGCTTCCAGGTTTAATTTAAACTCTTTTTTATTTAGATCAATTACCACATGGGATCCTTTAAAATCGAACCGGTTGGTAATTTCTTTGCTTACCACGTTAACGGCATTGTCTAAAGTCTGAAGATCTACTTTACTGGAAAAATCAAAAGAAGGCATGGGCTTTAATTTTGTACAAAGATACGTGCATGCATAGGATTGTGATCATACAAAAAAGTCACCGGTTTTTCAACCGGTGACCCAACCAATAATGATCACGAAAAACTAGTTTCCGCCACCTACCCTGTTTTGTTCATCTCCTGCTCCACCTGTTTTGCGTTTTTCAACTTTGTAGGCTTTACCAAAGCGGTAGTTGAATGTAAGTGTTGCAACCCTGCTGTCTCTATGTTGTTGAAAGGAAGCTTTTGCAGTTGATACATCTTCGATATATCCTTTTGCCAGCATCGGACCTGTAAAATCGCTTATTGACAATTTTAATGTTCCCTTGTTTTTCAACACCTGCTTTTGTACGCCGGCGTTTAGCTGAACCACCTGCCTGATGATGATCTGTCCTTCAGAACCTTTTGATCGATAGAATCCAGACAACTCAGCGCTCCAGCCTTTTTTGAAGCTGAATTGGTTGGCAATGCTCGCCTGGTAGTTCGTGAACTTAATGTCGATCTTGTCGCCGTTCAATTCACCCACCAGGTCATTATAGGTAGCCTGCGTATTTACATTAGCTTTCCACCATTTAGCAACCGGTATTTGAGAACCGATTGACAAATTCAAGGTTTGTGATTTTCCGAAGTTTGTATTACGAACCATGATCGCACTGTCTTCCCTCGTAAAACCTTCACCAAAAAGATCCTTGGTGTGGGTGTATGATACCGAAGTATTCAACAGGTTCTTGTATCCGTGGGTCAACTCAACAACATTAGAAAACATTGGTCTCAAAAATGGATTACCAGCTTCATAAGTATAAGGGTCGATGAAGTTGATGAATGGATTCAGGCTTCCATAATCAGGCCTGTTGATACGGCGACCATAAGACAAACCAAAATTGTTCTTTTTATTCATTTCATAGCTTAGGTACATTGTAGGGAATGCACTTGTGTAGCTCTTGCTGAAAGAAGAATCTTCTCTTGTAGGATTGCCATACTGCAAACCTTCATAATTTGTATTTTCTACCCTGAAACCAGTTTGTACACCCCATTTTTTGAATTGTTTGCTAAAGTTGATGTAGGCAGCATTTAGGTTCTCTTCGTATTTGAAATAGTTTGTTCTCAAATAATCAGGTCTTGTCTGGCCAAATTGAGAAATGAAATAATTTGCCTGGTTATCTGTCTTTACAAAAGAGGTTTTCAAACCTGCTTCCAATTTTATTCCTTTACCAACAGTTTGTACATAATCTGTTTTAGCAGAAAATATTTTCACGGTTGATGGAAGGATTGAATTGATCTGGTACTGATATTTTTCATTACCGTTATTATCAAATCCTGTGTTGGTCATTACCTCGGTCATCTTGTTATTGTAGTCCAGGTAATCCACGTCGGCCGTGATCTCCCTTCCTGTTGAATCAAATTTATGACGCATATTGAAGTTGATGCCTGCATGATTCCAATCTCCATCTTCTTTTCTTTGATTAGTGAGGCTGGAGTCAAGTTGCATGGTTGGACTATAGAATCTAGAGTTATTTGGTGCATCAGCCTTGCTTGGGTTCAGGTAACCACTGAATACTAATCCAAGTGTGGTTTTTTTACTTGCATAAAAATCTGCTCCCACTCTTGCATTGAAAAACCTTGATATGCGCATCCTGTAGCTTTCCTGTTCAAAGATGGACTCTACAGCTTTGTCCTGCTGCAGGTATTGCCTTTTAATGTCCAGCCACTGGGGATTTTCCCGGTAATTAGCATTGAATGTGCTGAACGTATTTATTTTTCCTCTCCTGTAATTCAGGTTCAGGGTGTTCGCACTTCTGAAATATTCTCCATGGCCCTGGGAAGTACTCACCGAACCATTGAAACCTCTTTGCTTGTTTTTCTTGAGTTTAATATTGATGATTCCACTGTTGCCAGATGCATCATATTTTGCTGGTGGATTTGGCATTAATTCTACCTGGTCAACGTTGGTGGCAGGCATATTATTCAGGTAATTCACCAGGTCGTTCCCACTCATGTAGCTCGGCTTACCATCGATCATCACAATCACGCCTGCTTTTCCTTTGAGGCTGATGTTTCCATCTTTGTCAACAGTAACGCCTGGTGCCTTTTCCAGCATTTCAAGTGCATTTGCACCTGCGTTGCTGATCATTGCATCGGGATTGATAACTGTTTTATCGATCTTTCTTTCGATAAACTGTTTCCTGGCGGTAACGGTAACCGCTGTTAATTCTTTGGTGTTTACCACAAGTTGTAATACACCTGCACTTGCTTCGGGATTGGCAGCATCCAACACTAATGGTTGGCTGTACACTTTGGCGTGGCCGATACTCACCGCCATCACCAGGTATCTTCCGTCTTTGATGTTCTCAAAGGAAAAATAACCTGCTTTGTCTGTGAGGGCTGTTTTTACGAGCGAAGAATCCGCTGAACTTAACAGCGAAATAGTAGCTGCGTCGATTACGGCCTGGTTGCCGCCATCTTTAATTGTTCCGGAGATTTTTCCCCCGGTTTGTTGTGCAAATGCACAAACGGAGATGCTGGCTGTTACCAGCAATGATAAAAGTTTTTTCATGACTATACTTTTTGTTCCCGGTGGCTGCCGGGTGGTTGGCTAAAATGTAGATATATACTTTGATAACTACTTCACAAAGGTAGGTACTCGGCTTTGCATAGTACATTGTTTAATACTGAACGGCAAAATAAAAGGATGACCGGTCAATTTGCAATTAAACGGTCATCCTTTATTAAAAGTTACAATAAGAATTTAGGAAGAGGCGTACTTTTTCCGGGCAAAAATGATGGTGGCAATGCCCGCCACAATCAAACCAATGGCGATTAATTGCGCCTGGGAGAGATAAATGCCTAATACATTATACAATTTATTCACACGAAT
>CBFGLL010000183.1:0-5312 GCA_965649585.1 uncultured Chitinophagaceae bacterium
ATCATCGTGTTGAAGAATCATACTTCGACAAGCTCAGCATGACATCCTTCTCTAAAACTTACAAGGTTCTCTTCACTTCCACTTCTTCAAATGCCTCTACGATGTCGCCTACTTTAATATCGTTGTAGTTTTTAATCACCAAACCACACTCCATATTAGAAGTAACTTCTTTAGCGTCATCACGATAGCGTTTTAAGCTGGCAAGTTCACCGGTAAAGATCACAATACCATCTCTTACAAGGCGGATGCGATTATTACGGGCAATTTTTCCATCAAGTACAAAACAACCTGCCACCGTGGCTTTATCAAAACGGTAGGTTTCCCTGATCTCGATATTACCCAATATCTTTTCTTCAACTGATGGTTCCAACATACCTTCCATCGCACTCTTGATCTCTTCAATAGCGTTGTAGATGATAGAGTACATTTTGATCTCGATAGATTCAGCTTCAGCCATACGGGCAGCCTGCATACTTGGGCGTACGTTGAAGCCAATGATGATGGCATCAGATGCATTGGCAAGGGTAACATCACTTTCGGTAATAGCACCCACAGCTTTGTGAATTACTTTCACCACGATCTCTTCCGTACTCAGTTTTTGTAATGAGTCACTCAATGCTTCTACCGATCCATCCACGTCACCTTTAATAATTACATTCAGCTCTTTAAAGTTTCCGAGCGCCAGACGACGGCCGATCTCATCGAGGGTAATATGTTTTTTAGCACGCATACCTTGTTCACGCAGTATCTGTCCACGCTTGTAAGCTGTTTCTCTTGCGTCGGCTTCGTTTTCAAATACTTTGAAAGTTTCACCCGCCTGCGGTGCACCATTTAAACCAAGAATTAAAACAGGGGTAGAAGGAGGCGCAGCATCCACACGCTGGTTGCGCTCGTTGTACATGGCTTTTACCTTACCGAAGAACTGGCCGGATACGATCATATCGCCCTGCTTTAATGTACCATTTTGAACAAGGATGGTTGCTACATATCCACGGCCTTTATCCAGCGAAGCTTCGATAACAGTACCATTGGCCTGCCTGTCGGGATTTGCTTTTAGTTCGAGGATATCCGTTTCTAATAATATTTTTTCAAGAAGAAGATCAACATTCAATCCTTTCTTAGCACTGATCTCCTGGCTCTGGAATTTACCACCCCAGCTTTCTACCAGGATGTTCATACCAGCGAGTTGTTCTTTAATTTTTTCAGGGTTAGCGCCTTCCCTGTCTATTTTATTGATGGCAAATATCATGGGCACATTTGCTGCCTGGCTGTGTGAGATGGCTTCTTTTGTTTGAGGCATCACCGCATCATCAGCGGCAACCACTATCACGGCAATATCCGTAACCTTAGCACCACGTGCACGCATAGCCGTAAAGGCTTCGTGACCTGGCGTATCAAGGAAAGTTATATGTCGGCCATCTTTTGTTGTTACTTCGTACGCACCAATATGCTGAGTGATACCACCGGCCTCACCAGCTATCACGTTTGCATTACGGATATAATCCAGCAAAGAAGTTTTACCATGATCCACGTGACCCATGATGGTTACGATAGGAGCTCTTGGCTGCAGTTCTTCGGGATCATCAATATCTTCATCTTCTTCCAGCTCTGCTGCATCATCTACACCAATAAATTCTACTTCGTAGTTAAATTCGCTTGCTACCAGTTCAATTACATCCGCTTCAAGGCGTTGGTTAATTGACACCATGATGCCGAGGCTCATACACTTGCTGATGATGTCTGCAAAACTTACATCCATCAAACCGGCCAGTTCACTTACGGTTACAAATTCTGTTACCTGCAGTTTATTATCACCGGTTTCAGCACCCATTTGCTCAGCCATTTCTTCTCTCTTGGCTTTGCGGTATTTGGCTTTAAGGCTTTTACCACGTCCGCCACTGCCGGCAAGTTTTGCCTGGGTTTGTTTCAGTTTTTCCTGGATCTCTTTAGCATCAATTACTTTATCTTCTCTTCTGCCTGCACCTTGTTGCTGGCCGGGACGCTGGAAGCGATTGCCGCCTTGTCCACGTTGCTGAGGTCCACGATTATCCTGGATGGCCGGTCTTGGTCCACGATTAGCACCCTGGTCTGGAGTACCCGGTTTTTTCTGGATAGGGATACGCTTGCGTTTGTGTTGGTCGCCTGCATCCCTTTTGGGTCTTGTATCATTTTGAACGGGTAGGTCAATTTTACCCATGATCTTGGGACCCGTTAATTTGGTCGCCTGTATATTTTCGATCTTCGGTGGCTCTGCTACAGTCGGTTTTGCCGGTGCTGGTGTTTCTGCTACCGGTGCAGGCGTTTCCACTTTCGGTTCTTCCTTTTTCTTCGCTTTTACAGGTTCTTCTTTTGCCTTTGGCTCTTCTTCTTTTTTCTTCGCCGATTTTTTAGGGCGTGTAGAAGATTCAATAGCATCAAGATCTATTTTATCTAACACTTTCGGGCCTGTAACTTCCGGCGCTTCAATTTTAGTAACGCTGGCTTCTGCGGCGGCTTTTTCTGCAGCAGCTTTAACGGCGGCTTCAGCGGCTTGTTTTTCTTTCTCTTTTTCTTTTTCTTCCTGTGCAGCCTTCTCCGCTTTCTCTTTTTCTAATTTCTCTGCTTTTTCTTTTTCTTCCTGCGCAGCTTTTTCTGCTTTTACTTTTTCTTCTTTCTTTTTAATAGAAAGATCTTCTTCGTCCTTTTTCTTTTTTGCTTCTGCTGCACCTTTTGGTAAATCGATCGCTTCTGCCTTTTGTTTTGCAGCCTTATCGCTCTGGAACTCTCCCTGCAGCACACGGTACATATCTTCCGTGAGCTTAGCAGTAGGCTTCAGGTCGTCGGCGCTGAAATTTTTGGACACAAGAAAGTCTATCAAGGTTTGGGAACCTATGTTAAACTCTTTGGCCGCAGCCATCAACCTTGGTGTGTTTACTTCTGACATTCTTTGTTTTTATGTTTGCCTTTTGTGGCAGTTTTTTGTAAGCGCCCGGCTCGGCGGTCGCTATTTTAATTATTCCCTGTCAAACTCATCCTGCAATACTTTTCTCACTTCATCAATTGTTTCTTTTTCAAGATCTGTTCTACGTTCTAATTCTTCAGCGGTAAGGTCGAGTACCGAACGTGCGGTATCGCAGCCCACTCTCTTCAGCTCATCGATGATCCATGGTTCAATCTCATCCGAGAATTCTTCCAGGTCGATATCAAATTCTTCTTCTGCTTCATCTGTATCACGGAATACATCAATTTCATAGCCGGTAAGTTCGCAGGCCAGCTTGATGTTTACACCACGGCGACCAATTGCCAGCGACACCTGGTCGGGCTTGAGGTACACATTGGCATGCATCTTTTCATTGTCAAGTTCAATGCTGGTGATTTTTGCCGGGGTTAAAGAACGTTGAATAAGCAATTGGGTATTGGTTGTGTAATTGATCACGTCAATATTTTCGTTTTTCAACTCACGAACGATACCGTGTATGCGGCTTCCCTTCATACCCACGCAGGCACCCACCGGGTCAATACGATCATCATAACTTTCAACAGCCACTTTAGCTCTTTCACCCGGGTCTCTCACTATCTTCTTCACAACAATTAAACCATCAAAAATTTCAGGAACCTCTATTTCCAGTAATTTCTCCAGGAACATAGGGCTGGTTCTTGAAAGAATGATCACCGCCTGGCTGTTTTTTAATTCTACTTTTTTAACTACCGCTCTTACTGTTTCGCCTTTTTTGAAATAATCGGCAGGTATCTGCTCTGATTTTGGCAGCAGCATTTCGTTGCCATCTTCATCAAGGATCAACACCTCTTTTCTCCATACCTGGTACACTTCTCCACTAACGATTTCGCCTACACGATCTTCGTATTTTTTGATAAGGATATTTTTCTTAAGATCGTTGATACGGGCCGCCAGGGTTTGTTTGCCCGCCAGGATAGCCCTGCGTCCAAACTCTTTCTGGATATCTACTGCTTCGTATAATTCTTCACCCACACTATAATCCGGTTCTATCTTAATAGCATCTTTCAATTCAATTTCGGTAAGCGTGTTGTAAAGATCATCATCATCTACAATGGTACGACGGCGGAATATTTCAAGGTCACCTTTCTGGTCGTTTACGATCACATCAAAGTTTTCATCGCTTCCGTACTTTTTGCGGATGAGTGTTTTAAACACGTCTTCCATTACTTTCATAAGAGTAGGGCGGTCAATATTTTCCGCATCTTTAAACTCCTGAAACGAATCGATTAAGTTAATGCTTGCCATAATTTTACCGGCCTCACTTCCGATAGCACTCGGAATCCCCTGCCGGTGTTGGGTTTTTTGTTAATTAAAATTTTATAAGAACTTTTGTTTGTTTGATAGCTGAAAAAGGGATCTCCACCGCCTGTACCACCGCTTTTTTTCCTTTGCCCTCCGTGGTTTCCACGGTAATCTGTTCTTCGGTGGCAGCAAGCAGTTTACCGGTTGTTTTTACATCTTCATTAGAAATCACTTCTACATCCCTGCCGATATTTTTTACATACTGCCGAAACTTTTTGAGCGGCTCGCCAATACCCGGGCTTGATACTTCCAGCGAAAAATCACCTTCGGGATATAATCCCATTTCCTCCATTTGCCTGTACAATGCCCGGTTGATACGGATGCATTTTTCAATTCCTAATCCCCCATCAGCATCCAGGAAAATTTTAAAATTATTCGTGGGCTTGATCTTGATATCTATTAAAAAAATGTCATCTGTGAGCAGGGGCATCAATAATTTTTCAACCTGTTCTAGTGGCGTGATACTACTCATAGTTTTGTAAAAAGCAGAAGGGAACAACCCTGTTCCCTTCTAATTTGTCTCTTTTTCCGCTGCAAATATACTAAACAGTAGGTTACCATCCAAACAATCAGCCTGCCGATCCATCAAAAATTAACAGCGAAATCATAACGCTCCATAATATCTTTGCTGCATGTTAAAAACATTGTTCCTGATCTTCGTTTTTTATATCCTATACAAACTCATTTTTCATTTTATTATACCGCTGTATAATGCCAGCAAACGTATGCGTGACCAGGTAGGACAAATGCAGCAAAAAATGCAGGAAGAACAGCAGCGCCGGCAATTTGAAAGGGAAGGGTATATTCCACCTACAGAAACTCAAAACAGTGCGTCAAAAAGGTCGACCGACAAGGATTACATTGATTTTGAGGAAGTTAAGTAGGATTTTTGAACGCTGATAGTCATGATTTTCATGATCTTACGTTGTGAATCATTGCCTCATTCTGCCGCTATAGTTCATCCTTAAATCACCAGATCTTCGATTTTTTCTCCCGGTAAAAGATGGTGGGT
>CBFGLL010000184.1:0-5298 GCA_965649585.1 uncultured Chitinophagaceae bacterium
CAAAAACAAACTTATGATGAAAATATGTTTAAGAGCAGCCCCAAGATGTTAAGTGCAAGGCAGCTTTCCAAAAACCTGGATTCCTTAAAAAAATTCCAGGATAGTGCTGAGAGAAGGATGTTTACCATTTTAGACGGGTACATGCATTTTTCTAAACTAAAAGACAGTGTGTGGGCAAACACGCCAAAATCGGCCCAGCTCAAAAACAGCGACCTGCTGTTGCCCGACTCCGCAAAAACGGCGGTGCAGGAACGTGCCCTCGGTATTGCCAATGAAATGAGGAACAACATACAGTTTTTTGAAACAGACCGCAAAGAGCGCAACAGTAGTGTTAAGCTGCATAAACTGGAATGGCATCGTAAGTTTTCGTTCTCGCTGGCTTGCCTCGTATTATTTTTTATAGGTGCCCCGTTGGGTTCCATCATCCGCAAAGGCGGCATGGGAATGCCATTGGTAGTGGCAATTGTTTTTTTCCTGATATTTCACCTGCTCAACATGTTTGGCGAAAAATTTGTGAAAGAAAACCTTACCACGCCTTTTGCCGGCATGTGGCTGGCTGTAATGGTATTGATTCCCATTGGTGCTTTTCTTACTTACAAGGCTATGCATGACTCGCAGCTTTTTAATAAAGAATTTTATCACAGGTCTATCAAAAAGATCACGGGGTTGTGGCGTTCATCATCTAAATAAAGCTCACACTTTAAACAACAACATCATGGAAAAAACTATTGGTAGGAGAAAGTTTCTTCAGCAAACAGCTACAAGCACTGTTTCGGCGGTGGTTGGATTGTCGGCAGTAGGTGCCTTTTTACAAAGTTGTGGAAGTTCTAAGGCCGTGGCCAGCAAAATTGCCAGCACAGGTTTCGGCCAGCAGCCTTTACCCTATAAGTATGATGCGCTGGAGGATGTAATTGATGCCCGCACTATGGAAATTCATTATACCAGGCATGCAGCAGCCTACAGTAAGGCATTAAATGAAGCGGTCACTGCCGAATCGGCTCCTTATAAAAGCACGGAAGAAATACTGGCCAACATTTCCAAATACAGTGCGAAAATGCGCAACAACGCTGGCGGCCATTATAACCACGAAATGTTCTGGAAATGTATGCGTCCAAAAAGAAACGACAATGAGCCGACAGCTAAACTAACTGCTGCATTGGAGAAAGCATTTGGCAGCGTTGCGGAATTTAAAAAACAGTTTGCTGCAGCAGCCAGTTCAAGGTTTGGCAGCGGCTGGGCATGGCTGTATGTTGATAGTAATAAGGTACTTAAAATTGGCAGTTCTCCCAACCAGGATAACCCACTGATGAATATTTCTGATAACAAAGGCTTTCCGTTATTGGGCCTTGATGTATGGGAACATGCTTACTACCTGAAGTATCAGAACAAAAGGGCTGATTATATCAGCAACTGGTGGCAGGTAGTGAACTGGGATTATGTAGAGCAACGTTACAATACCGTGCTATAAAAATCGTACAAACTGCTTAAATTGACTCAGCCTTCGCATCGTAACCTCCCGGTAATTACTTGGAAGGAAACAAAGCAAAGGCTGATAAATTGACAAGCAATCGTGACGCAAATTTAAAGGGAGTAAAATGAATTCCCCAAAAAAATATCTTAAAAAAAAGCGCTTTTTATACGGCGCTTTTTTATAGTGCTTTTAGCCACAAAACAGGCTATATTTGTGTCCCTCTCTTTAACATATAATAAATTTTTTCTTATGCAGGAATGGAAAGATTACCAGGAAAAAAATAAGGATCGCTTTTTAAACGAGCTACTGGAATTGTTGCGCATACCCAGTGTAAGCGCCAAGAGCGAACACAAACAGGACATGATACGCTGCGCCGAATCAATAAAAGAAAAATTGCTGGAAGCAGGTGCAGACAAAGTAGATATTTATGAAACAGAAGGCCATCCCATTGTGTACGGCGAAAAAATAATTGATCCTTCAAAGCCAACCGTGCTGGTGTATGGACATTACGATGTGCAACCTCCCGAACCCCTGGAACTCTGGAAGAGTGGCCCTTTTGACCCCACCATTATCGACGGGAAAATTTTTGCACGAGGAAGTTGTGATGACAAGGGCCAGGTGTACATGCATGTAAAGGCACTGGAAACAATGGTAAAAACGAATTCACTTGCAAACAACATTAAGTTTTGCATTGAGGGTGAAGAAGAAGTTGGATCTCCCAATCTGGGAAAATTTGTAAAAGAACATAAAGAATTGTTGAAGGCAGATTGTATTCTTATAAGTGATACTGCAATGATCAGCCTTGATACGCCGAGCATTGACACTGGCGTGAGAGGACTAAGTTATATTGAAGTGGAGGTTACGGGCCCCAACAGGGACCTGCATAGTGGCGTGTACGGAGGTGCCGTTGCAAATCCAATCACTATCCTTGCAAAAATGATCGCATCGCTGCATGATGAAAATAATCATATTACCATTCCGGGATTTTATGACGCCGTAGTACAGGCTACCCCGGCAGAAAGAGAATTGATGGCTAAAGCGCCTTATGATGAAAACGAATTCAAGACCGACCTTGGCGTAAAAGAATTATGGGGCGAAAAAGGATTTACCACAAATGAACGTACAGGTATCAGGCCTACACTGGAGTTAAATGGTATCTGGGGCGGATATACCGGCGAGGGAGCAAAAACAGTGTTGCCATCAAAAGCATTTGCAAAAATTTCTGCCCGGCTTGTTCCTAACCAGGATTCACACACGATCACGGATTTATTGATCAACCACCTGCAATCTATTGCCCCGCCATATGTTACGGTTAAAGCAGCCTTACACCACGGAGGAGAACCATACATGACCCCAATTGATAGTGTGGCTTACAAGGCTGCATCAAAGGCAATGGAAACCACTTTTGGAAAAGCACCCATACCGGTAAGAGGCGGCGGCAGTATTCCTATCTGCGCACTGTTTGAAAAGGAACTGAAGATTAAAATTGTGTTTATGGGCTTTGGGCTCGATAGCGATAATTTGCATAGCCCTAATGAGAAGTTTGACATTGCAAACTATTATAAGGGCATTGAAACCATCCCCTACTTTCATAAGTATTTTACAGAAATGCAATCGAACTGATAAAAAAATCCCCCGAAGCTTTCGGGGGATTTTTTTTAATTGCCAATTCTATGAAAAAGATCTTTCACCTGGTATTCCCATAACTGGCTCTGATCTTTGATATCTTTTTTCTCCGCAAAATCTTTGATTATTAGTATGGTTTGGTTAGTAACCTCCGATTTTTCGATAGAAAATTCAAAATACTCATCCTTACCAGTGTGCGTCCAGTGAAAACGGATAAATTTATCATCTTCCTTGTCCAATACTTCGGCTTTATCTTCTGTACCGTTCCAGCCAAAAGTAAAAACGCCATCCCGCTCGTCTACCTGGTCGGCAAACCACTCCTGCAAACCGGCCGGGGTACTCAAAAATTCGTACAAAATTCCTGGTGAACATCTTACAGGGTACTCCAAAGTATATAATTGTTTCTTACTCATTCTACATTATTAAATAACCACTTGTGGGTGCAATTATAGAAAAATTATTAACGTGGCAAAATTTTTTAGCACTTATTTTAATCGGGCTGATATTATTCGAATGTTCCTGCTCAAAGCCCCGCTTTCCGGCTCTGAAATATTTTTGGAAGCGAGCATTAATTAGCCTAAATTACATAGGCTCTTATTATCCCATGAATGAACATTGGTACAATGCAACTTAATCGTTCATCTCTTAAATAACCTGCTTATGAGTATGCGTCAGCTGAAAATAACCAAATCCATCACCAACAGGGAGAGCCAGAGTTTAGAAAAATATCTTCAGGAAATTGGCAAAGTGGAATTAATAAGTCCTGAAGAGGAAGTGAAATTAGCCGTTCAAATTAAAAAAGGGGATGCGAAGGCGCTGGAAAAATTAACCAAGGCCAATCTTCGCTTTGTCGTTTCTGTTGCAAAGCAATATCAAAACCAGGGTCTCACCCTGCCCGATCTCATCAACGAAGGAAATCTTGGTCTTATAAAAGCAGCACAGCGTTTTGATGAAACAAGAGGATTCAAATTTATCTCTTACGCTGTGTGGTGGATAAGGCAAAGTATATTACAGGCATTGGCAGAACAATCCAGGATTGTTCGTTTACCATTAAATAAAGTGGGGCTTTCCAGCAGGATCAGTAAAGCGTTTTCACAACTTGAACAAGAGTTTGAAAGAGAACCCACCCCCGAAGAACTTGCCAGCCTGCTCGACATTGATGCAGAGGAAATTGCAGCCACACTAGGTGTTTCCGCCAGGCATATCAGTATGGATCAGCCATTGGCGGATGGTGAGGATGGCACCCTTATCGACATACTGGTAAATAAAGATGCCCAAAATACAGACAATGATCTTGCTGTTACCGCTTCGCTCACAAAGGAAATTGAGCGCTCCTTAAGCACACTTACCGAAAGACAAAAAGATGTGGTAAGATATTTCTTTGGAATAGGCATCGATCATCCGCTAAGCCTGGAAGATATTGGAGAACGGTTTTGTCTTACCCGGGAAAGAGTGAGGCAGATCAAAGACAAAGCCATCAATAAGCTACGCACTCCCTCAAGGTGCAGATTGTTGAGAGGTTATCTCGGTGTTTAAAATTCTTTCATGCCATACATTAAAAATTCCTGCCTGCTTAGGCGGGGATTTTTAATAATACAAAAAAGAAAGGCCCTGCGTAAGCAGAGCCAATCTATTTGTATGAAGAAGAAAAACTTTACCTGATAATGCTGAATTGTTTCCTGAGATCCAATTCTACATTAGTAGATTTAAGTAAGTATTCACCTGAAGACAATCCATTCAGGTTGATCTTAAAGTTATTTGAACCGTTCTGGATATTTACGTTTTCCCTGCGTACTGCCCTGCCCGTGGCATCAAAAATGATGAGTTGGGTATTCAGTGCTCTATCCGATTTTATAACCACGTTAAGTTCCGACTGCGCAGGTACAGGATATATTACACTTGTGATGTTTTTAACCTGGCAATTAGCTCTTTCAATGCCGGTATAAATAAACTGGCCATCCTTATCAACCTGTTTAACCCTGTACATTGCATTTCCTGCTTCCAGGTCAATCTGGTTGTAAGAGCGATCGGTACTGCTGTTTCCTGCTGCTGCTGTTCTTCCAAGGCTCACCCAGGTATTGCCATCAACACTTCTTTCTACTTCAAAATAACTGCTGTTAGATTCCTGTGCCGTTTTCCAGTTGATTAAAGTACCGTTTGGAGAACAGGTTGCTTTAAATTGTGAGAAAAGAACAGGGGCA
>CBFGLL010000185.1:0-5289 GCA_965649585.1 uncultured Chitinophagaceae bacterium
TGCGTTTTTCCTTTTTGTAAAATGTAGTTGCCAACCATGTAGCCAAAGATCACCTGCACTATGGCTGCAAATAAACTCATTAATCCTTCGGGATCAAAAGGAATACCCTCGCCCTTATACATATGTTTTGCTCCCAGGATAGCTTTGTCAACCTCTGTTCCAAACCAGCCGTGGAGGCTGTAAGGGTCTGCGGGGTTGGCAGCAATGCAGAGAAACCAATAGCCCAGCAGTATAAATAGCGACAACACAAAACTTCCCCTGAGTTTTAAATAATAAACGGCCACCGATGCAAAAAAATAACTCAATGCAATTCGCTGCAGCACGCCCATTATCCGCAGTGTTTCCCATTTACGTGCTACTAATGCTCCATCGCTGTCGTACCGCACAAAAGGAAACCAGTTTAAAAAAACGCCGATCAAAAAAATGAGCGCAGTGCGGGTGAGTACTTTTTTCCAGAAAACAGCATCGCCACCAGCCTGCAGCCTCGGCATTACAAAAGCCATGGCATTACCAACAGCAAATAAAAAAAAGGGAAACACAAGGTCGGTTGGTGTAACTCCATGCCAGGCAGCATGCTCCAGCGGATCGTATATATGGGCCCAACTACCGGGATTGTTTACAAGGATCATGAGGGCCACAGTGGCGCCTCTAAAAACGTCCAGCGAATAATAGCGTTGGTTCATGTGGCAGTGAGCATTGGTTTGCCAGATGAAGTTAACCAATAAAATGAATTGCTACATTCTTTCGCTTAGCTCCAGCCAACGCATTTCTTTTTCATCAAGCTCATGAATGATGGCACTGATGCGGTCTGCCGCTTTTTGTAGTTCGGCGTAATCGGCAGTGGAGGCAAGCTTTTCTTCTAATTGTTTTTTTTCCTGCTGAAGTCTGGGCATGTCTTTTTCTAATTGCTCCAGCTCAAACTTTTCTTTAAAGCTCAGCTTTTTTATTTCGGTAGAAGGGGCAACTACTCTAAGCGTTTCCTTTCTTTCTTCCACCGGTGCCTGCTTCATCAGCTGCTCTGTTTTATTTTCCAGCAGGCCCTTTGCCTGCGCTTCCCGGTACTGCGTATAGTTACCAGGGAAATCCCTGATGACAGCGTTACCCTCAAACGCAAAAAGATGATCTACCATCCTGTCCATAAAGTAACGGTCGTGGCTTACGATCAATATACATCCCGGGAAATCCATTAAAAATTCTTCCAGGGTTCTCAGCGTTTGCAGGTCAAGATCATTGGTAGGTTCATCCAGCACCAAAAAGTTTGGATTTACAAAAAGAACACTCATCAGGTGGAGGCGGCGTTTTTCTCCACCACTTAACTTGCTGAGGTAGGTATATTGCTGCTCTGCACTAAAGCCGAATTTTTCCATGAACATACTGGCAGAAAGTTTGGAACCATCTGCCAAAGGAAAATATTCAGCCATATCTTTTACATATTCAATCGCTCTTTTGTCTTCCTTGTATTGTAACCCATCCTGGCTAAAGTTGCCGAACACCACGGTATCGCCATGGTTGATCTTGCCGCTATCGGCCGGCTCCTGCATCAATGCTATTTTGAGGAAAGTAGATTTACCCACACCGTTTTTTCCCACTACGCCAGTTCTTTCACCTCTTTTAAAGGTGTAATCAAATCCTTTCATAATGGCCAGGTTGCCAAATGACTTGTACACTTTTTTCATTTCCAGGATCTTTCCGCCCAACCTGGTCATCTTCATTTGAAGACTCACTTCGTTCACATCCTTTTGTTGTTTCACCCGGTTTTCTACTTCAGCAAATGCATCCTGCCGGCTTTTACTTTTGGTGGTGCGGGCTTTTGGCTGCTTACGCATCCACTCCAGCTCTTTGCGATAAATATTTTTATCTTTTTGAAGTTCACTTTGCTGCACTTCCTGCCGCAAAGCTTTTTGTTCTAAAAAATAATCATAGTCTCCTTTATACACAAAAACCTTTTCGTCGTCAATCTCAATAATTTCATTACATACCGCATCTAAAAAATATCTATCGTGGGTTACCAAAAGAAGCGTAACCCTGCTGGCGCCTAAATATTCTTCCAGCCATTCTATCATACTTACGTCGAGGTGGTTGGTAGGCTCATCCATGATCAATAAACAGTTGCCTTCGTACAATTGTGCTTCGATGAGTGCCTGCGCCAGTGCAACCCTTTTTTTCTGGCCACCACTCAGGTTGCCGATTTTTTCATTGAGGTGGTGAATGTTAAGCTTTCCTAATATCTGTTTAAGGTCGCTCTCAAAGCTCCAGGCATTCAAATCATCTATTTTGCTCATGAGCCTGCTCATCTCTTCATGATCATCGCTTTCTTTTTCCAGCCACTCTTCATATGCTTTTACGGCTTTCACCACTGGATTATCGAGGCGGAGCACATTATCCCAGATGGTTTTGTTGCCGGCAAAATCATTGTCCTGCTGCAACATCACCGTTTTAATGTCTTTATGCACCCACACTGTTCCACTGTCGGCTGTATCCAGGCCGGCAATTATTTTCATCAAAGTACTTTTGCCGCTGCCATTGCGGGCAACCAGTGCAATTTTATCTCCTTCTTCTATATGGAAACTGATGTTTTTAAAAAGTGTGCGAACCCCAAATGACTTGGACAAATTTTCTACCGAAGCGTAATGCATGGCGCAAAGATACTAAGCAGATGATGCTTATCAGATTTTGTTTGCATTAATCAAATTTCAAAATGTTGAAATGCCTTTAAACAGCTTTTTTGCGATCGGTTATAATTTTTTGTAAAGCAGGGGCCAATAAAAAGATCCATAACAAACTACGATATCTTACAATAGCACCAAGATTGGGAATGGTAAAACCGATGATGAGCACCATGCTTAAAAAAAATGCCAGCCCGTAAATATTAAAAGAATGAATATTACTGAGCGATCTGCGTTTATTCCATATTGCCCAGATTATGATAAAAAGGTATAGGTATAATTCGGCTGCTGCTAACAATACGGCAGGGCGCATTGCCTCCAGGGGAAACGGCCTCAGCAGAACGTGGGATATTGCCTGCGGGGTATTTTTCAGAAAACTTGTAGCATTGGGCTGCAGATCATTGAGTGGGAGGTCGCTACTGCCTCCACCCAGGTTGGCAAAATCTGTTTTGCGATCCACAACAGCCTTCGGCAGGTTTAAAGAGCCCGCAAAAAAAGAACTTAAAAAAAAGAGCACTGCGAATACGATGTAAGCTCCTATTGCGATTGCGAGCTTTTGCCCCGGATATTTTTTTGTGAAGGAAGCTACCAGCATTGCCGGGATAATTGCCAGCAGTATATAATTCCTTAACAGAAAAATGCAGCAAAGGGCCAGGAGGCCGGCCAGCATATATCGCCAGGAAAATATAGCGGAGGATTGCAGCCATCGGAAGAACACATAACTCAATACTGCAAGGCTCACGAATACAAGTCCGTCTTTGTGCACACAGGAGGTAAATAATAATAAAGATGGAATTAAAAAAGTTGCAAAAAGGGTCGCCCTGGTATTGGTTTGATAAATAGAATTGAAAATGCGGAAAAAGAAAAGATGACCGAACCAGGTGAAGGAACTAAAAATGGCTGCGTTCAAAAAAAAGTTTCCCCCGCTTATAAAATTGATAGGGGCCGTGAACATGTACACCAGGTGGTAGCGGATATAACCCCAAAAACTACCCGAGGCGGCAAATAGTCCCCCTGGTCCGAAACGATCGTATTGATATTGTATCTCGTCAAAGTAGTCAAGCGGCCTTTCGATCAAAATCTGGAATTGTTCGGCTATTGAATTATTAAAACCCCGGTGGTCTGAATTCGGAAGACTGCCCAGGTAATAGGCGCCCGCAAAACCCATCATGATCTTTGCTAATATCAGAAATCGCAGGGTATTGGCTGGCAGGCCAGCCCGCTGCACAACGCCCCAACGAGGCACAAACCACAGGAATGCTCCAATATAAATAATAAAAAAAACTAAATTAAGCAGCATACAAATTTGCTATGGCGGTAAATGGCGGAAAAGATAAGGAAAATAGGGATTGATGCTTACTACGTTTAGAAACCAACTATCATCCTAATTTGTTAGTTTTGCCAGCTTATTAATCAACGTGCTAGAATAACCTCCGGTGCTCTATAAATCAAATAAATGAAAAAAGCTTTAATTACGGGTGTTACCGGTCAGGATGGTGCCTATTTATCAGACCTTTTACTCTCAAAAGGTTACGAGGTTCATGGCATTAAACGCCGTTCTTCGCAAATCAATACTCAGAGGATAGATCATATTTACCAGGACCCACACGAAAGCAATGTGCGGTTTGTGCTGCACTATGGTGATCTCACAGATTCCACTAACCTTATCCGCATCATCCAGGAAGTGCAACCAGATGAAATATATAACCTCGGGGCGATGAGTCATGTGCATGTAAGTTTCGACACTCCTGAATATGTGGCTAACACCGATGCGGTGGGCACTTTACGTTTACTCGAAGCCATTCGCATCCTGGGCCTGGAAAAGAAAACCAGGATATACCAGGCTTCTACCTCCGAGTTGTATGGGTTGGTGCAGGAAGTACCTCAAACAGAAAAAACTCCTTTTTATCCCCGTTCGCCATATGCCGTTGCCAAGCAGTATGCATTCTGGATAACCGTTAACTACCGGGAAGCCTACGGCATCTATGCCTGTAACGGTATTCTATTCAACCATGAAAGTCCGTTGAGGGGTGAAACTTTTGTAACCAGGAAAATCACAAGAGGCGTGGCCGAAATAGTGCTGGGCATCACCGATAAATTATACATGGGTAACCTCAATGCCAAAAGGGACTGGGGACACGCAAAAGATTATGTAGAAGCTATGTGGCGTATTTTGCAACAGCCAGAGCCGGAAGATTTTGTGATAGCTACCGGTGTAACCACTACCGTTCGGGATTTTATAAGGCAGGCTTTTGCTGAAACCGGCTTGAGTATTGAATTTAAAGGCGAAGCAGAAAATGAAGTGGCAGTAGTGGTAGCCTGCAGCAATGAATTGTACCAGTTGCCGATTGGTAAAGAAGTAGTAGCGGTTGATGCACATTATTATCGCCCCACGGAGGTGGACCTGTTAATTGGCGATCCCACTAAAGCAAAAACGAAACTTGGTTGGGAACCAAAATATAATTTAGACAGTTTGGTAAAAGAGATGGTAGCAGCAGACCTGCAGTTAATGAAAATGCAGTTATTGCTGAGTGAACATGGCTATCATAAAACCATTTCGTAGATACATGAATAAAAACGACAAAATATATATTGCCGGGCACAATGGAATGGTAGGTTCTGC
>CBFGLL010000186.1:0-5278 GCA_965649585.1 uncultured Chitinophagaceae bacterium
GCTGCCAACGCCTAAACCTGGCGCCATCCTGGGGCACAATGGTTTGCAGGTAGATGCTCTTGGGCGTGTGTATTTTGAATATTATGGGCGGATTTACAGGTTGGTGGATGATGAAAAGTTACAACTGCTTTGGGAACACACCGGTGCTCCAGCCCGCATCAGCTCTACGTTTATCGACAGGTCGGATGTATTGTGGCTGAGTTTAAATGCACAGGGCTTACTGCGGATGAACCTGAAGGCCCTGAATTTTGAGTCGTACCGATACAGGGGAAATTTTATTGCAGAGATGATGGCATGGATTGAACCTGTTCCGCAGAAATTGCCGTTTGAATGGGACTTCCCCGACGCAGCTTATTTTTTCAGGCAGGCCTGGGACAGTAAAGGAAATTTATACTCCTGTAATACCTGGTACCAACCTGCCGGCGTTTTTCAACATGGCCCCAAAGGTTTCAGCAGGTTTAAACATCTCCCCGAAAAAAAGATTTTTATGGCGGTGGTACGAATGCCGGGAGATGCCATCTGGGCTTTTGACCAAACAGAAATGTGCTGGTACAAATGGGCAAACATGGAGGCGGTTCCGCAAAAATCATCCCCAGATACTGCAAAACTATCGGGTGTGGAATTGGCGGATGCGAGGTTTATCGGCGGATCCATCTGGATGACAACTTACTCCCACGGGCTGGTTCAGCATGATGGCGACAAAGTGATAGCAAAATATGCCGGCAAACTGGGCAAACACAGCATTCCCACTACCCTCACGGAAATTTGTGTGGATCCGTTAAACAACAACAGGTTCTGGATTGGCTCCCGTGGAGGCGGTCTTTTGTTGTGGGATGCTGCCAAAGGTTTTCAACGCATCTACACTATGGACGACGGCCTTCCGAATAATACCATTTATTGTATACTCGCTGATAAAAAAGGAAGGGTGTGGTGCAGTACCAACAGGGGCATCTTCCGGCTCGACCCCACCACTAATCATATCATAGCATTTGAAAAAACCGATGGCTTACAAGGCAATGAATTTAACCGGGCGCATAAATATGTATTGCCCGATGGACGCTTTGTATTTGGCGGGCTGGAGGGTTATACGGTATTTAATCCTGGCGATTTTGAGGTAGTTAATAAATCTGAGCCGGTTCCGATTTTATTAACGGCACTACAGGTAAACAATAAACCCCAGGACCTGGATGTGCAGGGCAGCATCATTCGTGAATCACTAAGCACCCTATCCAGTATTGAATTGCCTTACGATAAAAACTACCTGCGGTTTGAATTTGCAGCCATGCTGTATAACCAGCCGCAAAAAATACGGTATCGCTACCAGTTGGAAGGAGCAGACAATGACTGGATTGAAAGCGGGTATTCAAATGTGGCCAACTATTCTGCACTGGCCCCTGGCGATTATACCTTCAGGATGAATGCAACTGATAACAACGGGTTGTGGAGTGATACCACCAGGGAGATAAAAGTCACCATTCGCCCTCCTTTCTGGCGCACCTGGTGGGCATATCTTATTTATTCCCTCATCGCTTTTGGATTGGTAAGATGGTATTTTATTTTCCGGGAAAAGAGACTGCAGATCCAGCAGAACCTTGCTTTTGAAAAAAGAGAAGCCCTGCGGTTGAGAGAAGTGGACGAATTAAAAGATCGCTTCTTTAGTAATATCACCCACGAATTCAGAACACCGCTCACGCTCATCATGACGCCGCTTGAAAAGCTGGAGCAGGATCCATCTCTTTCTACAGCGGCGGTGAACGCTGTACACACGGCACAGCGAAATGCAAAACAACTGTTGAGGCTCATCAACGAGTTCCTTGATTTTTCCAAATTAAACGACGGCCAGCTCAAAGTAAAACTATCATCCGGCGACCTAAAAATATTTGTAGAAGAGATGCTGCGGTTGTTTGAACCTGCTGCGGCTGAAAAAAATATCGGCTTGCAACTTTCCACAGAAGGCATTAACGGTTATTATTTATTTGATGAAGAAAAATGGGAAAGGATCATCAATAACCTGCTAAGCAATGCGCTGAAGTTTACACCCGCAGGAGGAAAAGTACAGGTATCGCTTGCTGCATTGCAGGGTGAGATGGTAGCACTAACTGTACAAGACAACGGTCCGGGCATACCTGCCAACCAACAGGCAAAAATTTTCGATCGGTTTTTCCAGGTGGATGATTCGGCTACCCGCAACGTGGGTGGTACCGGCATTGGCCTTGCCCTGGTAAAGGAATTAACGGAGTTGATGCAAGGCAACATCAGGCTGAAGAGTGCGCCTGGGCAAACAAGCTTCATGGTAAGTTTGCCCCTGAAAAAAGCCGTCAACAATCCTGTAATCCATTCTCCTTCTGCAGATACCATTATTCACAGCACAGGCGCTTCAGAACAAAACGATACACCCCTTTTGCTGATTGCTGAAGACAATGATGAACTTCGTTCCTTCCTCGTAGAAACCATGCAACAGCAATACAGGGTATTGGAGGCTGCCGATGGTGCTACTGCCTGGGACCTGATTTTAAATGAACTCCCGGAAATAGTGATAAGCGATGTAATGATGCCCGGCAGGGACGGTTTTGACCTCTGCCAGCTTTGCAAGCAAGACCAGCGCACCGCCCATATCGGTTTTATATTGCTCACCTCAAAAGCTGCCCATGATGCCCGCCTGCGGGGACTGGGTACGGGTGCTGATGATTATATCACCAAACCTTTTCACCTGCAGGAACTGGAACTACGCACAGCCAACCTGCTGCAGTTGCAGCAAAAACAAAGAGCCTGGCTGCAGGCGCAATTGGTAAATACGCCGGCACAAGAGGAGTCGCCCGTAGTGACCGATCCATTTTTAATACAACTTTACCAGGAAATGGATGCCCGGCTGGATGACCAGGAACTGGGAGTAGACTACCTGGCCCGGGCCATGGCCATGAGCCGGAGCACCCTTAATCGAAAACTGAAATCCTTACTCGATATATCTACCAACGATCTTATTCGCCAATACCGGCTCCAAAAAGCTACCGGCCTCCTGCGTTCAGTACCAGATATCTCCACTGTAGCCTACCAGGTGGGTTTCAGCAGCCCCTCTTATTTCACCCAGTGTTTTAAAGAAAAATACGGAATTACGCCCTCAGACTGGCTTTCGAGCCAAAATTGATTCAAAATTGATAGTGTTTGAACCGATCCTTATAGCCCTCCGGCAGGTTTCGGGAGTAGTTTTATGTGGTCAAACAAACCTACATTTTTACATTTCAAACCCGATAACATGTTACACTCTACTAAAATTTTCGCAGCCACCCTACTGCTTTCAACAGCCTTTTGCAGCAGTACTATCGCACAACAATCATTTGCAGAACCGGTATATGCTAAAAACAACATTGCAATCAGCCCGGGCAACAACGCTGTTGCAGCCCCTGTAAATAATGCAAAAACCGAAGCCAGCTTCGTGGCGCATTTCCCAAAAGCAGATAATGCTGTATGGGCAGCCAATGGTAAAAACTACTTTGTTTCATTTATGAACGAGGGTAAAAAGTCCAACGCCAGCTTTACTGCAAAAGGAAAATTAAACTATTGCATCAGCACCTGCACTATAGACCAGCTTCCCACAGCCTTCCAAAAAAGTATCAGGCAGGAGTATTCCGGCTACAGCCTGCTCAGTGCATCCCAGGTACAGGCGCATGGTATCACCGCATATGAAGCGGTACTGGAAAACGATAAAGGTTACAAAACACTGAAATATACCGTAGCAGGCGTTGAAGAAATTACTGATTTGAAAAAACAATAATTGCCCGCAACCATTTGCTCAAAATCCTAAACCGGGGCCTGGTTAAGTTAATATCCGGTTTGTTTCACCCGCTTCTTCGGAGGCGGGTTTGTTTTTATAATGATATGCGCGGGCCATGTCAAACCTGGAACTACCTTACAATGATCACTGTTCCCTTTTTAGTTTGGGGCGGCCTTGTTCCATAGCGGTAGCTGGCTACCCAGGTGTAGGAATTATTAGCGAGCATCTTTCCTTTAAAAGTCCCATTCCACTGCAGTTGAGGATCTGTACTTTCAAAAACCAATTCTCCATAACGGTTAAACAGCAGCAGGCGGTAACCGGTTATAGCACTTAGGTTGGTTTTCGGCCCCGGACCAAATCCATCATTTAACCCATCTCCATTCGGCGTAAAAGCCCCGGGAAAATAAATGTCGCCGTTTGCCGGCACAAGGCATTCATCGGCAGTTAACCGGTTTACCTGCACCAAAGTTGCTTCGGAAATACAAGCTCCCACCCTATCCCTTACGGTTACACTATAATTGCCAGCTCCCACATTCGAAAAAGTTGCAGAAGCCTGGTAGGCGGTAGCATTGATGCTGTATTCCACATTGGCACCTGCTGGCGATAAAATGCTGATAGTACCGGTTAACGCAGGACAAGTTGGTTGCAACACCGTTACTACCGGTTTGGCAGGAGTCGCAACTGCGTTAATCATAAATGCGGATGATGGTGCAGAAATACAACCCGCTGCATTTTGTGCAGTTACCGTATAACTGCCGGGTGTCAATCCCGAAAAATTCGTTGTGGGCAAATAAGGACTACCGTTTACACTGTATTGTAATCCTGCGCCGGTGGGTGTTGTGATAATGATAGAACCTGTTGGCGTGGTACAAGTCGGCTGCGTAATATTAACTGTGGGGGCAGCAGGTGCAGTGGGCGCAGCATTAATAACAAATGCTGATGATGGCGCAGAAATACAACCTGCTGAATTTTGCACTGTTACTGTATAACTTCCCGGCGTTAATCCTGAAATATTTGTAGACGGTAAATAAGGACTTCCATTTACACTGTATTGCAATCCTGCACCGGTGGGTGCGGTGATCGTGATGGTTCCTGTTGGCGTTGTACAAGTAGGTTGTGTAATATTTCCGGTGGGTGCTGCAGGCGCAGAGGGTGCTGCGTTCACCACAAACACTGCCGATGCAGCCGATACACAACCAGCCGCATTTTGCACGGTGATGGTATAATTGTTTGGCGTAAGCCCGCTGAATGTGGGCGATGACTGATATGCTCCGCCGTTGATGCTGTATTGTAACCCTGCCCCTGTTGGATCTGTGATAGTGATGGTTCCTGTTGCCGTGTTACAAGTGGGTTGTGTAATATTTCCTGTGGGTGCTGCAGGCGCAGAGGGTGCTGCATTCACCACAAATGCTGCCGATGCCGGCGACACACAACCAGCCGCATTTTGCACAGTGATGGTATAATTGTTTGGCGTAAGCCCGCTGAATGTGGGCGATGACTGATATG
>CBFGLL010000187.1:0-5263 GCA_965649585.1 uncultured Chitinophagaceae bacterium
ACTTCCCATACAAATATGCCGGCGTTCCATAAAAAGTCACCGCTGGCCATAAAAGTTTTTGCCAGTTCCAGGTCGGGCTTTTCGGTAAAGGTTTTTACTTTAAAAACATTATCGCTCACAGCAAATGGCTCATATTGTATGTAGCCATAGCCCGTATTGGGATGTGTGGGTTTTACTCCCAAAGTTACCAGCGCTTTTATGTTGGAAGTGAACTGTAGTGCGGCAAGGCATGTTTTTTCAAACGCTTCCGATTCCATTATCAAATGATCGGCAGGCGCACAAATGAGGTTGGCATGCGGGTTTATACCTCTCAACTTATAAGAAATGTATGCCACACAGGGAGCAGTATTTTTCCTGGAAGGTTCGCAGAGAATATTTTCAGCTGGTAGTTGCGGCAGCTGTTTTTCAACAATCGATTTATATTGAACAGAGGTAACCACATAGATATTTTCTGCCGGAATAAACTTTGCGAAACGATCGTAGGTAGATTGGATCAATGTGCGTCCTGTATGTAATATATCGAGGAATTGTTTTGGAAAATTGGTACGGCTCATAGGCCAGAAACGGCTGCCAATGCCACCGGCCATAATGGCCACGTAATTATTTTTATTCATGTGTTGCCCGGTTAAGTGGTTCTTCCTTTAGATAATTCCTTCTCTCACCAGATCCTGGAGGTGAAGAATGCCTGCATACTTGCCGTTTTCAATGGCTACAAGCTGGTTAATATTATTTGTTCTCATTTTGTCAAGGGCCAATACCGCAAGGGTTTCCATCTCGATGGTTTTGGGTTGCCTGCTCATAATATCATCGGCTTGCAGGTTGGCGAAGGAATCATGTTTCTCCAGCATACGTCTTACGTCACCATCGGTAATCACCCCCAATACTTCCTCTTCTTTATTAAGTACGGCTACGGCACCCAACCTTTTTTTAGTGATCTCTACAATGGCCTCCTTTACAGATGCCCCGCTGTTTACAAACGGCCGCTCGTGTGCCTGAACCAGGTCGCCAACTCTCAGGTACAATTTTTTGCCCAGGGTTCCACCGGGGTGGTAACGTGCAAAATCTGCAGATTTAAATTCTTTTGTTTCCATCAGGCAAATGGCCAAGGCATCGCCTAATACCACCTGCGCTGTGGTACTCGTTGTCGGCGCCAGGTTGTTGGGGCAGGCTTCCTGCTCCACGGTAGAGTTAAGTATTATATCGCAGTGATTTGCCAGGTAACTGTTGAGGTTGCCCACCAGGCCGATGACTGTGTTCCCGAAGTTTTTTACCAGCGGCACCAGCACTTTTATCTCCGGGCTGTCGCCGCTCTTACTAATGATCATCACTATATCATCTGGCTGTACCATGCCAAGATCACCGTGAATGGCATCGGCGGCATGCATAAACAAGGCGGGTGTGCCCGTGCTGTTCATAGTAGCCACCAGTTTTTGAGCTACAATGGCGCTTTTTCCGATACCACTAATCACCAACCTGCCTTTACTGGCGGCAATTTGTACAACAGCTTTTTCAAAATCGGCGTTAATAAAGGCAGAAAGTGCTTTTATAGCGTTGGCCTGTATATTAATACTCCTGGTGGCAGCTTGTATAATAGAATATTCACCCATGTTTTGCGGACGCAAACTAATTGAAATAGACCAATATGCAAAGGAACAGCTATGCTAATAAGGGAATATTTATCCGGGTTTGCAGGGGATAATTAATAGCAAAAGCCAGTTTATTTGTGTATCTTAAAAAGCAGGAACAGGAGCAACCAAATGAAATGTTAATAGAACAGCTGCTTTTGATTGTGCAGCTGCTTTGAGTTAACTTCGTTGCCCCAAAAAAGACCCTGCGAGAAAGAACTAAGGTCCAATATTATTAACGAGAGAGAGATATTTTATGGCTACTACTAAAACAGCGAAGGCGCCGGCAAAAAAAAGCGCCACCATTAAAGCTGCAACCAAACCTGCAAAAAAACAACCAATACAAAAATCAGTTGATTCGGCAAGCGGGTCATCTTCTGCTTCATTGAGCGAACACCTTCAACGACATTTTGGTTTCGATGGTTTTAAAGGCCCCCAGGAGGCAATTATACAATCCCTGCTTTCAGGTAAAGATACATTTGTGATAATGCCCACCGGTGGTGGTAAAAGTTTGTGTTACCAGCTGCCGGCTGTTATCAGTAGTGGCGTTGCTATCGTGGTGTCGCCGCTGATAGCTTTGATGAAAAACCAGGTTGACCTGGTGCGGAGTTATAGCAGCAAAGACGATGTTGCCCACTTTTTAAACAGTACGCTCAACAAAGGACAGCAGAAAATTGTAAAAGATGATTTGCTGAGTGGCCGCACAAAAATGCTGTATGTAGCGCCGGAAACACTTACCAAGGAAGAGAACATCGATTTTTTCCGTGACCTTAATATTTCGTTTTTTGCCGTAGATGAAGCACATTGTATTTCCGAATGGGGGCACGACTTCCGCCCTGAGTATCGCCGCCTGCGTGAAATGATGGATATGATCAATGCTGACATACCCGTGATAGCACTAACGGCAACGGCTACACCAAAAGTGCAGAGTGATATTGTAAAAAATCTTGGGTTAAGAGAGCCGAATATTTTTATTTCATCATTTAACCGTCCAAATCTTTCCTACGAAGTTTTGCCAAAAGTGAACCTTGAGCAAACGAACAAGAGCATTGTGCGTTTTATCCAGCTACACAAAGGCAAGAGCGGCATTATTTATACGCTTAACAGGAAAACTACGGAGGAACTGGCAGCTATGTTGAATGCCAATGGCATCAGTGCTGTAGCTTACCATGCCGGGCTTGATGCGAAACTGAGGGCGCAGCGGCAAGACCAGTTCTTGAATGAAGATGTGCACGTGATCGTAGCTACCATCGCCTTTGGAATGGGCATCGACAAACCCGATGTGAGGTTTGTAATTCACTACAATATTCCAAAATCAATAGAAAATTATTACCAGGAAACCGGCAGAGCCGGAAGAGATGGTATGGAAGGAAAGTGTGTATTGTATTATTCCCATAAAGATGTGAGTAAGCTGGAGCATTTGATGAGAGATAAACCGCTAAGTGAGAGAGAAGTTGGCGCACAGCTGATTAATGAAACGGTAAGTTATGCTGAAAGCAGTGTTTGCCGTCGCAAAACCCTGTTGTACTATTTTGGTGAAGAATACAACGATTCTAAAAGTTGCGGGCATTGCGATAACTGCCTGCATCCTAAGGAAAAAATTGAAGCGAAAGCAGAAGCGGTTACTGTGCTGAAAGCTATTAAGGCACTGGGTGAACATTTTACCATCGATTACCTTATTACTATCCTCCTGGGTAAAGCAACCACGCAGGTCACTATGTTCCGCCACGAGCAACTGGATGTATTTGCAAGCGGTAATGATAAGGATGCTAACTTTTGGAGCAGCCTTATCAGGCAAATGTTGCTGCAGGATATTTTGGAGAAAGACATCGTGGAATATGGAGTTTTAAAATTTACAAAAAAGGGCGAGGCATTTTTGAAAAAGCCTGCGAGTTTCAAGATTGTTTTAAACAACCTGTTTGAAGATGCTAACGCAGATGATGAGGCGGCCGAAGCGCTGGTTGAAGGAACGGGAGTGGCAGATGAAAAATTGCTGGAAATGCTGAAGTCGCTGCGCAAAAAAGTGGCAAAGGAAAGAAATCTTCCTCCATTTGTGATATTCCTGGAAAGTTCATTGGAAGATATGGCTACCATGTATCCCACTACCATGGCTGAGCTGGAGAAAATCAGCGGTGTGAGCAAAGGCAAATCTATCAGGTATGGCAAACCGTTTTTGGAAGTGATTTCCCAGTACGTAGAGGAAAATGATATAGTGAAACCCGATGATTTTGTGATGAAATCTGTAGCCAACCGCAACAACAATAAAATATTTATCATCCAGAACGTTGATAAAAAAATTCCCTTGGAAACAATCGCAAAAACAAAAGACCTGCGTATTGACGAATTGCTGGAAGAAATGGAAACCATTGTTGCCAGCGGTACCAAGCTAAACCTCAATTATGCCATTGATGAAATGGTAGATGAATACGACCAGGAAGAGATCATTGATTATTTTAAAAATTGCGAAACATCCTCATTGCAGGTGGCGCAGGAAGAAATGGCAGACAGTGATTATAACTGGGAACAACTGAAGCTAATGCGCATTAAGTTTTTGTGCGAATATGGTAACTAATAAATCGACTGTCTTAAAAGCAATACCTTATCGTCAAGGGCGGTAACCCGTTTTTAAGACAGTTTTTTTACACCCGTTTATTCCAGCCTTTTCTCCACTTCTACAGGCTCACCGTTAGCGTTTAAACCTACCAGTTTTAAAACCTTTCCTTTTGAGGCATCATTGTTAAAAAATTCGATGGTAAAACTGTTATTGGTTTTATCTGTAAAGATGTATGGATTCCAATAAAGCGTAGTTCTGTAGTCTGCAGGTTTGGGACTTTTAGGATCGCTATAGTCGGGGTTGAGGAATTCTGCTGGTATATCGTAACCTTTTGTCATGATACTTTTCATCGTAAGAGAGCTTCTGTCTTCATCCCCTTTTTTGGTGTAAATGTAGATGGCGCCGGCATCGGTAGTAAAGGATGATCCAGCTACAATGCCGTTGATCACTTTTACATATGCAATTCGTGACATGGAAATATTTTCGATGAGTTCCACCGGGGTTTCTACTTCATCAACAAACACCACGAATGGTCCGCTCCTGGATACAAAGATCTTAGCGCCTTCTGAGTTCCTGCTTACACTTACTCCTGAGGCCCGGTAGGGCAGGTAACTGAAAAGGTCAAACATATGTTGTGCGGTTGGATCGTCTACTACGTTTAGCTGTTGTCCTCTTGCCAGGCCTTTGAACATGCCTGTTGCGTATTTATCATCCAACTCTAAAATACGTTTGGTTACCGGGTTCACATACTTTGATTTTACAACAACAGTAGAGATGGTCTGTTCCTCGTTAAACTTTGCAGGTTTTTGTTGAATGAATTCTTCCACCTCCTCCAACAGGTTTTCTTCTTTGTTTGCCAGCTGCTGCAACCAGTTAGTATTTTTTACAGGAGCTATGCTTACGGGCATGGATACAGGTGCCGGTGCCAGCACTGAAAGGCCCTGTGTAAGTTCCTTATCACTTAACTGGTAATATACTTTAGCGCTATCATAATATAGCAGCCCACTTGCAACAAAATTTCCGGGGGCAGCCTGGTTTAAATTATAAAACTGTTTTCCGCTGGCTTTATCAGCTATCACAAGTG
>CBFGLL010000188.1:0-5243 GCA_965649585.1 uncultured Chitinophagaceae bacterium
ACTAATCCTTACAACGGTATTTATTTGTTAAGTAACCGCACAGGTAAAAAAGGTTTCTCTTACCATTTTACAACAACCATCGACAAAGCCTGGAACAACAATTGGGCATTTAACGCCAATTACTCCTACGGTAATTCGCAGGTAATTAACGAGGGTACAAGTTCTCAAAATAACTCCCAGTGGAGATTTATGGAAACCGTAAATGGACGAAATAACATTGGTTTATCAACCAGTGATTTCGATCAGCAACACAGGATCAATGCTTACGTTGCCAAAAAGTTCACTTATTTCAAACAAAGATTGGCTACCACTGTTTCTTTTGTTTACAACGGCCAGAGTGGCAACCCTTACAGCTATGTATTAAACAGGGGTATGGTGAGAGACCTTGACAACAATGAAACAAACGACCTGATGTATGTTCCAACCAGTGCACAGGTGCAAACTATGACCTTCCTTAGCAACACTGTAGGTAGCGGCGCTTCAGCTGTAACATACACCCCGGAACAACAAAAAGATGCGCTGGAAGCCTTTATTGAAGCTGATCCATACCTTAAAAAGCGTCGTGGACAGTACGCTGAGCGTAATGGTGCACGTTTGCCATTTACCCACGTGGTAGACTTTAAATTGCAGCAGGATTTCAACCTGAAACTGGGTGCTAAAACCTACCAGTTGCAACTGACTTATGATATTTTCAATTTCACCAATTTCTTAAGCAGTTCCGCAGGCAAAACCTATTTCATAGCTAATGACCAGGCTTTCCCACTTGAAATGGCAAGCTACGTTTCAGCGACAAACCTTACACCGAGGTATCGCTTTACACCTCCTGTAAATAACAAGCCTTATACCCTTTCTGATGGTGTGTTCAATAGTTCAAGATGGAGCAGCCAGATAGGAATCAGGTTAAGCTTCTGATCTGAATAAATTGTTTACGTATAAATTAAAATGCCCTGCTTTGATAGCAGGGCGTTTTTTATAATAATGTTTTGATGATTTACAAATGAAAGGGGAATTGAAGTTTTTTAACGCTCCACACAAATCGGTTCAGAAAACAAATGAGAAAAAAAGGAAGTTAACTTAGTAACGAATCGGATTTCTCCGACCATTCAGAATGTATCGCTTTATGTTCATCCAGAATGCCAGGAACAGGTAGATTATTACAGGCGAACCCATTGTAATAAAACTGATATAGATAAAATATTTACGGATGGTGCTGGTGGCAATGCCCATTTTCTCGCCCACTGCTGTGCATACACCAAACACATGCCATTCAATAAAGTGTTTCAAACGGTTCATTTCATAAAATTAATTCGTTTTTCAAAATAAACAAGCGCTTTAAAAACTCCCTCAGTTTCAGTAATTTTGCGGGCATCGCCAAATGACGTATTAGCCCCAGGCTAAGAATCAGATGACTCATTACAAAATTATCAAATTTATTCCATGGCATTCGACATTGAGATGATCAAAAAGGTATATGCGAACTTCCCGTCACGCATTGCCGCAGCAAGAAACATTGTAGGCAAACCACTCACGCTCACCGAAAAAATTCTTTACGCCCACTTGTGGCAGGGAGATGCTACCGAGGGTTACGAAAGGGGTAAATCTTATGTTGATTTCGCCCCCGATCGTGTAGCCATGCAGGATGCAACCGCCCAAATGGCCTTGTTGCAATTTATGCAGAGTGGCCGTGCAAAGGTAGCCGTACCCAGCACTGTGCATTGCGATCACCTCATTGAAGCCAAAGAAAACAGCAAAATTGACCTTGCCCGTGCGGTGAACGAAAGCAGTGAAGTATATGATTTCCTTTCCTCCGTTTCTAATAAATATGGAATCGGTTTCTGGAAACCAGGTGCCGGTATCATTCACCAGGTGGTGTTGGAAAACTACGCTTTCCCCGGCGGTATGATGATCGGCACAGATAGCCACACGGTGAATGCCGGTGGACTAGGAATGATCGCTATTGGTGTGGGTGGTGCAGATGCATGTGATGTAATGGCAGGACTTCCATGGGAACTAAAAATGCCAAAACTCATCGGCGTAAAACTTACCGGCAAATTAAATGGCTGGACCGCTCCTAAGGATGTAATATTAAAAGTAGCAGGAATTCTTACCGTAAAAGGTGGAACCGGTGCAGTAGTAGAATATTTTGGTGAAGGCGCTGTGGCTATGAGTTGTACAGGTAAAGGAACTATTTGTAATATGGGTGCTGAAATAGGTGCTACCACGTCTACTTTTGGTTATGATGAGAGTATGAGTCGCTACCTGAATGCAACCGGCAGGGCAGACATTGCAGCAGCTGCGGATGCAATTAAAGAACACTTAACCGGGGATGCAGAAGTGTATGCAAACCCTGAACAATATTTTGACCAGGTAATTGAAATCAACCTTAGCGAACTGGAGCCCCACCTTAATGGACCATTTACCCCAGATCTTGCAACACCGATTTCAAAAATGAAAGAAGCTGCAGCTGCAAATGGTTGGCCTACCAAAATTGAAGTAGGATTGATCGGTAGCTGTACCAACTCATCTTACGAAGATATCAGTCGTGCCGTTAGCCTTGCTAAACAGGTTTCAGAAAAAGGGTTGAGATTAAATTCAGAATTTACGATTACCCCCGGTAGTGAACAAGTGCGATACACCATCGAAAGAGATGGGTTTATGGATATTTTCGATAAAATTGGCGCAACGGTGTTTGCAAACGCCTGCGGCCCATGTATTGGAATGTGGGCACGTGTGGGTGCAGAAAAGCAAGAAAAGAACACAATAGTTCACAGCTTCAACCGTAACTTTGCGAAGCGTGCAGATGGCAATCCAAATACATATGCATTTGTGGGCTCGCCTGAAATTGTAACTGCAATGGCAATTGCAGGTGATCTTTCTTTTAACCCGTTAACCGATACCCTCACAAACGATAAAGGCGAACAGGTAAAACTGGATCCTCCCTTTGGCGATGAATTACCTGTGAAGGGTTTTGCTGTGGAAGATGCCGGCTACCAGGAACCCGCTGCTGATGGAAGTGGCGTTGAAGTGATTGTATCTCCTACCAGCAAAAGACTTCAATTGCTTGACCCATTTGCTCCATGGGAAGGCACAGACCTTAAGGGTTTAAAACTATTGATAAAAGCAAAAGGAAAATGTACAACGGATCATATTTCCATGGCAGGTCCATGGTTGAAATTCCGTGGTCACCTCGACAATATCAGCAACAATATGTTGATTGGTGCGGTGAATTATTTTAACGAAAAAACTGACCTCGTAAAAAACCAGTTGACCGGCGAATACGGACCAGTACCTGCGACGCAAAGAGCCTACAAAGCGGCTGGAGTTGGTTCAATTGTGGTGGGCGATGAAAACTATGGCGAAGGTTCATCAAGGGAACACGCAGCTATGGAACCACGCCACCTTGGTGTAAGAGCTGTATTGGTAAAATCATTTGCACGTATACACGAAACCAACCTCAAAAAGCAAGGTATGCTGGCATTGACTTTTGCCGACAAAGCAGACTATGAAAAGTTCCAGGAAGACGATCGCATCGATATTGGTGGATTAACGCAGTTTGCCCCGGGTAAACCTTTAACACTCACGCTACATCATAAAGATGGAAGTACTGACACTGTTGTTGTAAACCATACGTACAATGAACAACAAATCGAGTGGTTTAAAGCCGGCGCAGCGTTGAATATCATACGCCGGGATTTTGCAGCAGGCAAATAACTAAATCAATCTATTTCTATAAAAAAAGTTGCAGCGTGAGTTGCAACTTTTTTTATGCGCCGCTATCTCTTTTTCCTTACGTAAATATTCATGATCCTGCGGGCGAGCGTGAGCTTGTAACCAACTATATTACGGTCTGGCATTTCATCGCCCAGCATTTTACCCCAAGGTTGCAGGTCGTCAATATGATCGAATACTACTTTTAACACAGCAGTGAAAGGGATAGATAAAAACATGCCCGGTATACCCCACAAGGCGCCACCGAGGAGTACCACCACGATGGATACGAGCGCATTTACCGAAACTTTAGAGGACACAACCCTTGGTACAATGATATTGTTATCTACCAGTTGAATCACCATATAGGCCAGGATGATATATAAAGCCTGCCAGTTACTATCACTTGTCACCAGTGATATCAACACCGGTAAAGCAATAGCGACTAACCCACCGATATAGGGAATAAGATTGAGTAAGGCCCCCATGCAACCCAGCAACAAAGCATACTTCACGCCCAATAACAAAAGGGCCGTAGTATTAAGCGCAGCCACAATTACCATCTCCAGCAGTAAACCCACCACATAACTCTGGATGGCGGACTTGGTTTCCGTCAACACACTTGCAATCTTTTCGGAGTGACGCCAGTTGAAAGATTCAAAAATAAATTGCTGTATCAGTGGTTTGTAATACAAAAGTAAAAACACGTACACCGGCAACAGGAAGGTAACGCCCAGGAAAGAGAGAATGCCTGTGAGGGTTTGCCCAACCATTCCTTTATCAGCACCCGTAGCACTTTTCAACAAATCTTCCTGCGCTTTAAAAGAAAATCCGAATTTTTGGTTCAGCCAAAGCTGGCCCTGGTGGTAAATGTCGAGCAATTTTTGTTTCATCTCCGGCCACATTTCGCTGAACTGTGCAATTTGGGAACTTAGAAAAAACACAAGCCCACCGATAAAAATGGCGAATAATAATAACCCGACGAGGATGGCAATGCTTACCGGCAAACCTTTGCTCACCAACTTATTCACCAACGGGTTAAGCAGCGTTGCAATCAGGGCAGCAAAAAAAATCGGGATCATCACATCATCCAGCACATACAATCCATAAAAGAAAAGATAAAGCCCCAGGAGTACCAGGGGGGCTTTGATATAAAATGGTTGATCAATTATTCGCTGGGTCTCCGGCGTGGAAGGATCGTTTGTTTCGGCCATTAGAGCGGTTTTATTTAGTGTGAACTGTAATAAGTATCCTATAACAAACCAAGGGCCACAATACATTTATCGGGAAACGCATCCTCAGTCAGTTGCCGTTTCAAAAATTTCCGATAACATCCGGTATAATTCCGGGTGCTTTTCTTCGAGCAATTCAGGCCGTTCAAAAAAATACTCCGCTGCCACCGCAAAAAACTCTGCCTTGTTGGTGAAAGCATAGTCATCTAAGTCTGACTTGCGTTTGGCGATCAACTGCATGTTTTTATGGATCATATCAATCCACGGCATTACATACTTTTTATCTAGAAGTGCATCGGGTAT
>CBFGLL010000189.1:0-5243 GCA_965649585.1 uncultured Chitinophagaceae bacterium
ATACCCGCTTTTTTGTGCAGGCAAACCGACCTGCTGGAAGCTGCCGCCAAAACCGGCAAAATGGTGAACGTAAAAAAAGGGCAGTTCCTCAGCGGACCATCCATGAAGTTTGCGGTTGAAAAAATCCGCCAGGCAGGCAACGATAAAGTTGGCTTAATTGAAAGGGGTAACAGCTTCGGCTATACCGACCTGGTAGTGGATTTCAGGAATATTCCATGGATGCAGGAAACAGGGGTGCCGGTTATTATGGATTGTACGCATTCTTTGCAGCAACCCAACCAGTCGGGCGGCATCACCGGCGGCAACCCTGCCATGATTGAAACCATTGCCAAAGCTGCTATTGCCACCGGTGCAGATGGGTTGTTTATAGAAACACACCCAAACCCTGCAGTGGCAAAAAGTGATGGCGCTAATATGTTGCGACTTGAGCTACTGGAACCCTTGTTGGAAAAATTAGTGAGGTTAAGAGAAGCGGTTGTATAAATGGTGGATGGTTAACCGTTGGCGGTTGACAGTTAACAGTTGACAGTTAGAAAGCGCTCTCCCCTGTAACCTCCACTTGAACCTTTTGAACTTTTGGAACTTCTTGAACCTCTTGAACCTTTGAAACCTTTGAAACCTTTTCAACCCTCCTTCCCCCATCCCCAACGCAAAAATTCCGGAAACGCCCTTGCCCAGGTGGGTACATCATGGCGGCCATCGGCCAGTTCAAGGTATTGAATATCGTTTTGCGGGTGGTACCCTTTTTTCACCAGTTCCTCTATTAAGCTCACCGTGTCGTCGATGGCATCTATAATGCCATTGTTGTTGCGGTCATGCGTTTCATCGAGTGTGCCTACTTCAAAAAAGAAGCGAAGCCAGTCTGCATAAGCCCCTTCCCGTACCTGCCTGTGCATGATACGATGTTGCTCTTCATCAAAATCTTCATCATCCTGGTCCACATCTCTCCACCATAAAGAACCGCTGAATACGCCCACCCTTCTGAATTCATGTGGATAGTTCCACACAATATCCAGCGCACAGAGACCGCCCAGCGAAAAACCTGCAAAGGATTTTTCCCTGAAGGATGTTATTTCATACGTCGTTTTTAAAAAGGGAATAAGCTCCTGGAAAATAAATTTGGTATATAAAAACGCTTTTGCTCCCCTGCCCTTGTAGTCTAAAATTTTGGCGGTGCCGTATTCATTTTTTCTGTCGGTGGAGCAATGGATACCTACACAAAATAAGGGTGAAATGGCTTCCTGTTCGTACAGCTCATCCAGTATATTTTCAAAAGGCATTTTTTTAAGATCCTGCCCATCGTTTACCAGCAGCAATTGCAACAGGCTGGTATTGTCATCACCCGCCGGCAGGTAACAATCAATTGTAACAACCCTGTTTAAATTTTCGGAATGCAGTAAGTGTTGCTCCACCCTGGTAAAGGAAAACCCTTGATCACACATAAAGGTCAAAAATAAGGAATGCAGTGCATTCCATCACTTGTTTACCCAAAACATAATTTGTTTTTATGATCGGTTAAAAATATATTTGAAAACACTTACAATTAATTATTTCTTACACATCAAAATAGCATTTATGAAGAAAATCGGCGTACTGCATGGCAAGGAAAGAAGTTTCCCGGAGGCCCTTGTAGAAAGAATCAACAGCAAAAACATAACAGGTATTGTGGCAGAACCGGTGAAGATCGACATGGTGGCCCAGGGCGAAGCAACGGAGTATGCAGTAATATTCGATCGTATTTCCCAGGATGTTCCGTTCTACCGTGCTTATTTAAAAAATGCAGCACTCTGTGGTACAGCCGTTATCAATAACCCCTTCTGGTGGAGTGCAGATGAAAAGTTTTTCAACAACTGCCTTGCTACAAAAATTGGCGTGCCTGTTCCAAAAACAGTGATCCTTCCTTCCCGTGATCTGCCAACAGATACCAGCTCTGAATCTTTCAGCAACCTGGCCTACCCGTTAGACTGGGATCGCATTTTTAAATACATCGGTTTTCCCGCTTACATGAAGCCGCATGCAGGCGGGGGATGGAAGAGTGTGTACCAGCTAAACAACCTCGACGAGTTTTTTGAAAAACATGCAGAAACAGAACAGCTGGTGATGATGCTGCAGGAAGAAATAAAATTTGAAGAATATTATCGTTGTTATTGTATCGGGGGAAAATATGTTCGCATCATGCCTTACGAGCCCCGTAACCCGCACCACCTGCGCTACGTGGCCGATTTTGCGCCCAGCGAAGAACGGTATAAACTGATGGAAGAAATTGTGCTCCGCATCTGCCACTACCTCGGTTATGATTTTAATACGGTGGAGCTCGCCGTAAGAGATGGAGTGCCTTATGCTATTGATTTCTGCAACCCCGCTCCTGATGCAGAAGTAACCAGTGTGGGCCAGGAAAATTTTGAATGGGTGGTGGAAAATGCCGCTAACTATGCTATTGAAAGAGCACAGTCGCATGTAGATGGCGCCGACAACCTTACCTGGGGCGAATACATTAAAAAAAGCAGCGCAAAACAAAAGTTATATTAGTTGACAGTTGACGGTTGAGGGTTGAATTTTCAACTGTCTTCTGTCGACTCTCAACTGCCAACTCTCAACTGTCAACTAAAAAAACTATGGCCGGATTGGATTATAAAAAATTTACGGTAGGTGTAGAAGAAGAATACATGGTGATTGACCCGCTCACCAAAGAGCTCAAAAGCCATGAGCAGAAAATTGTACACGAGGGTCAGAAAATTATTAAAGACAAAGTGAAGGCCGAGATGCACCAGGCGGTGGTGGAAGTAGGCACGGATATTTGTGCAGATGTAGATGAAGCATTTGTGGATGTGGCCACCCTGCGAAGAACCATCAGCGGTATTGCAGATGAACTGGGTTTATGGATCGGCGCCAGCGGCACCCACCCTTTCAGCCATTGGGAAAGTCAGCTGATCACCGAGCATATCCGCTACAACGAAATTGTAAACGAACTGCAGGAAGCAGCACGGAGCAACCTTATTTTTGGCCTTCACGTGCATGTAGGAATGGAAACCCGGGAAATGGCCATTCATATTGCCAACAGTGCCCGTTATTTTCTGCCGCACATATTTGCGCTGAGTACCAACTCCCCTTTTTGGGAAGGAAGAACCACCGGGTACAAATCATTCCGCACAAAAGTATTTGACAAATTTCCCCGCACGGGCATCCCTGATTATTTTGAAAGTATTGAAGCGTATGACAACTATATTAAGCTGTTGGTAAAAACCAATTGTATCGACAATGCTAAAAAAATATGGTGGGACCTGCGGGTGCACCCGTTTTTCAACACCGTGGAATTCCGCATTTGTGATATTCCTATGACGGTGCATGAAACCATCACTATTACTGCCCTGTTCCAGGCTATTTGTGCCAAATTGTACAAGCTCCGCAGCCAGAATATGAATTATATGATTTACTCAAGGGCTTTGCTGAATGAAAATAAGTGGAGGGCAAGCCGTTACGGGATAGATGGAACCCTGATTGATTTTGGTAAAGAATCAGAAGTAAATACAAGGGTATTAATATATGAACTGCTTGATTTTATCGACGATGTAGTGCCGCACCTGGGTAGCCAGCATGCTATTTCACATGTACATAAAATGCTGGAAGCCGGTACCGGGGCCGACCGGCAGTTAAAGGTATTTGAAGATACCCGCAGCCTGCCCGATGTGGTGGATTATATTCATGCAAGTTTTTTAGCAGGTTTATAGTTTGCTCACAATTAAAATTGCCCTATATTTGCCGTCCGAAAACGGAAATGGATGGGTATCCCGATTCAATCGGGAATCTGAACAGATTTCAAAGTTTCGAATTGGCTGCGTAGCTCAACTGAATAGAGCATCTGACTACGGATCAGAAGGTTTTAGGTTTGAATCCTAACGCGGTCACAAAATAACAACAATGGTTTCCTGAAATATGGAAGCCATTTTTTTTGCTTAGGTAATTACAAATTCAATTACAACCGTAATTCTTATCCCCAATTCAGTTGACCCACGCAGCCATATCCCTACCCCTTTTCCTTTGATTTGAAGGCTATTTGATGTCATTGCATGGCTGATAAAGGTCTTTGGGGAAAGAAAGGTTTGGGCATAAAAAAAAATGCTTCAATGTCTGAAGCATCTTGATTTGCATTGAATAGAATCTATTCAGAAAACATCGTCTTCATTTATTATTACATAAGCACCTGTAAAGATTCTTACCCGCCCAACTTTTTCCTTTCGTAGAAGCGAAAATGGCCAAAGCACGTGTGGTGGGCCTGAAGCAAAATTCTGTTTCACTGTGATGAATTGCGGGTCTGTGATGTCTATATCTACCCAAAACTGATAATTGGGATAGTTGATTTGAAGGCTCGCACCACTGTTCAAATTACCAGCACTACTGATTTTAATAGCAGTATCATAACCCGCAGGAAGATGTGCAATTAGTGTATCAATGGGTTGGTTAAGATAGGTTGCAATTGGAAAATTTCTTAGTTGAGTTTCCAATGTTTGCCCATTCACTTTTATGACTGATAAAACCGAAATCAGGGCGAGTATGAATAAAGTACGTTTCATAATTACGGGTTTAATTTAGTGAAATTATTTTTATTAGGGGCGGTAGATTTATAAAAACCTATACCTGAAACACTTGCAGAACCCAAATATGCAATCCACGCCTGTTCAGTTAGAGCCTGACCTGAATATTGGTTAGACAACTCGTTCAATTTATTGTAATAATTGTTTTTATGTTGCCCCCTTCTATTATGATTGAAAGTTGTCTTTTTTCCGACATCTTCTACAACAAAAACATAACGTGCATTTCCCACTTCAAGTATAGCTGCATAGCCCAGAGTGTTAGCGTTCTTATTAAATTCAATCAAGTCTTGAGGTGAAAAGCTGGTACGATAAAAATGAGCTGTATCTTCCGCATGAATATGGCCTTAAGCGACCAACTCTTCCCCTGTAGCTAAAGAGTAATTAGGATTAGATTGGGTTTGAGTTCCCGGCACGAAGGATTTGGGATAAATAGAATCGTTTTTTCTTACAACAATAAAAGCCTGTTCCCTAAAGTTATTGTTCAATCCCCACTGGTATAATGAATCCATTGCCCGGCCTGCCGCTCTACTTATGCGTGGGGGAATGCTATCATGCGGGTCTGTAGTTCAGTACAAGACAAGGTTTTCCCAGTACAAGACACAGTACAAGGCAGTACAATAAACCATTCTGGGTTCATGCGCCATTCATGCG
>CBFGLL010000190.1:0-5230 GCA_965649585.1 uncultured Chitinophagaceae bacterium
CTAAGTTTTGAAACCGATTCTTTGCCCAAAGGATTTGTTGTGTATGGCAATCCTATCAACAAAGGCGGCCAGCTGCGTATCAGCCTGCTGGATGTAAAACCTGATCACTATGGTATCAAGTTGTACAATATGATGGGCCAGCTGGTGTACAGGAAAGATATTATCGTGCAGTTAAATTTTATTGATGTAAGTTTCAATGTGCCCGGTAAAATACCTTCTGGCGTGTACCTGCTGGAACTGGAAAGTACCAATGGAAGAAAAGAAAAACAACCGATCATGATCCGATAGATCATGAAGAAAAATAAAAAAAGGAGGGGCCTGGCTCCTCCTTTTTATTTCCTGGTTGCCGCCTGCCAAAATTTCTTACAAATTGCAGCGGTATTGTATTTGCTTAACATCAGCATCAATTTCATAAATCATTATTTATATGCAAAAAGGTAATATCAGGGTTCAAACGGAGAACATATTCCCGATTATTAAAAAATTTCTATATAGCGAACATGACATTTTTATCCGTGAACTTGTCAGTAATGCAGTAGATGCCACGCAAAAGGTGAAAACCCTGGCATCTATCGGCGAGGCAAAAGGTGAGTTGGGAGAGCTGAGGATTGATGTGCTACTCGATGAAAAAAATAAAACGATCACTATCAGCGACAGGGGCGTGGGTATGACGGCCGAGGAAGTTGACAAATACCTGAACCAGGTAGCATTTAGCGGTGCAGAAGAATTCCTGGAAAAATACAAGGGGCAGAATGAGAATAATATCATCGGGCATTTCGGTCTTGGTTTTTATTCTTCTTTTATGGTGAGTGAAAAGGTAGAAGTGATCACCAAAAGTTATAAAGAAAATGCGGAGGCAGTAAAATGGGAATGTGATGGTAGCCCGGAATTTACACTGGAACCGGTAACCAAAGAATACCGGGGAACTGATATCGTGCTGCACATCAATGATGAAAGCAAAGAATTTTTAGATGCTTATAAAATAAAATCCACGCTGGAAAAATTCTGTAAATTTTTACCGGTGCCCATTTACTTTAAAGATGTAAATGAAAAACCGGAAGAACCAAAAGAAGGAGAAGAGCCGGTGGTTCAAAAGCCCATTAACAACAGCAGCCCTGCCTGGACAAAAAAACCGTCTGAACTAACAAAAGAAGATTACGAAAATTTTTACCGGGAGTTATACCCGTTTAGTGAAACCCCGTTGTTCTGGATCCATTTAAACGTGGACTATCCTTTTAACCTCACCGGTATTTTGTATTTCCCCAAAATTAAACAGAGCTACGAAATACAAAAAGACAAGATTCAATTATACAGCAACCAGGTATTTGTAACGGATGAAGTGAAAGATATTGTTCCAGAGTTTTTGATGTTGCTGCATGGTGTGATCGATAGCCCGGATATTCCTTTGAATGTGAGCAGGAGTTATTTACAGGGCGATCCAAATGTAAAAAAGATCAATGCGCATATCACCAAAAAGGTAGCCGATAAACTGGATGAGATATTCAGGAACGACAGGGCTTCTTTTGAAGAGAAATGGGAAAGCCTTGGTTTGTTTGTGAAGTATGGTATGATGACCGACGACAAGTTTTTGGAGAAGGCAAATAGTTTTTTTGTAATGCAGGACACCACGGGGAAATTTCATACCCTGGAAGAATATAAAACGGCCACAGCTTCACAAAAAAATAAAGACGGTAAACAGGTGATCCTTTATACCACCCAACCGGTGCAACAGGATACTTTTATACAGCAGGCTGTGGCAAAGGGATATACGGTTGTTAAAATGGAAACCCTGGTGGATGCAGCTTTCATCAATACCGTGGAGATGAAATGGAATGATGTGATTTTTACCAGGGTAGATTCGGATATCGCAGATAACCTGATTGATAAATCAGAAGCTAACGAAAGTGTGTTGAGTAAAGAGGACGCCGAAAAGCTAAAGAAACTTTTTGAAGCTCCACAGGAAGGCTTACACATCAACGTTGAAGTAAAAGGGCTGAGCAATGATGCAGCACCGGTAACGGCTACACGACCAGAACAAATGCGCAGGATGAAGGATATGGCGGCAATAGGTGGAGGCATGGCAGCTTTTTATGCACAGATGCCCGATGAAGTTAACCTAACGGTAAATGGTAACCACCCTATATTCACCAGCGTACTTGCAGAAACAGCAGAAGACAAACAACAGAAGATTGTAAAAAACCTGGGTGATCTTGCTCTGCTTTCACAAGGTTTGCTGACCGGAAAAAGTTTGACGGATTTTATTAACAGGAGCGTAGAGCTGATGGGAGAGGAGAGGGGATAGTGTAGAGTCGGGAGTTCAGCGTCGGGAGTGGAGAGTTCATAGTCAAGAGTCGGATACTGGATTCTGGATACTGGAGCCGGTTTATGCCGGCTCTTTTTTTAGTATGACTGCTTCGAGGTATTTTAATTTTTTGAAGTGCCATGTTTGCTGGTATCCTGCCTCCAAAAAAAGATGTAGCTGCATAGGATTTACATACAGCACCTGCAGGGTTCGTGGTTTTCTTTCGAGGCTCATTTCAATATTTTCTATCACGCCACTCATGATAACATCATCAAAAGGATTGAAGAAAAAAATGCAGTTAGCATCGTCGGGGATATCAAAATAAAATGCATCATTGTGAATTACCCTTGCAGCAAAGCCCGGTACCTGTTGTTGGGTGATGGCCAGGTTTTTCCTTGCAGCTTCGCAGAACTCTTTAGAAAAGTCAATGCCTGTTAATTTTTTGGCGCCGAAGTGTGCAGCCACGCATAAAGCTCTTCCTTTGCCACAGCCTATATCTAAAAAGTGCGCTACCGAATCCCATTGCAGCTGTTTGTATATTGTATGCAGCAGTTCATAACTGGCGGGCATATACAGGGTGGCATTGTCGGTTTCTATTCCTTTTTCTTCCAGGGATTGCAGGTCGTCGGCACCTGTGGTATCAAGGCCGTACCTTCGTTCGTATTTTATTTCTTCAGCAATAAGGTGGGTGGCGATGCGTATGTTCCAGTTGGCACATAAAAAGTAAAAGTATTGCAGGTAGTTAAAAGCTTTCATCAGTCACTTAACCTGAAGTCGATCATTTTTAATTGAATTGATTTATTGCCCTCCCATTCATTTTCATCCAGGGTAAAAACAATATCTATAAGGTTACCAGCTGCTAATAACGAAAACTTGTGTGCCATGTTGAAACCGATACCTGTAAATGTCTTGTCGTTTTGTTTCAGCACAAACCGGATATGGTTTTCCTTTACAATGCGGGTGTAGGGAGTATTGCTTACTTTTTTTGTAATAAATACAGGCCGCATATTGCCCGGTCCGAATGGTTCCATCTGGCAGATGATCTGGTAGAGGCTCTCTTTTATTTCTGCAAAGCTGATGGCGGTATCAATGATGATCTCTGGCTCCAGTAGATGAGCCGGTATGGTGGCTGATACCACCGATTCAAATTTTTCCCTGAAGGCTTCAACGTTGTCGGCTTTCATTGAAAGCCCTGCTGCGGCAAAATGCCCTCCATATGCAGTGAGTAAGTCACGGCATTCGTAGATTGCTTCGTACAAGTTAAAACCAATCACACTTCTTGCGCTGCCCGTGGCCAGGTCGCCCGAACGGGTAAGCACTACCGTTGGCCGGTAGTGTTGTTCAATTAATCTTGATGCTACAATGCCCACCACACCTTTGTGCCAGTGTTCTTTAAACAGCACAGATGATTTTTTACTTCCGTTCAAAGGATCGGCATTCAGTATTTCCAGTGCCTCGTTTGTAATGCTGCTGTCCGCTTCTTTGCGATCGGTGTTATCGTTGTGCAGCATTTCTGCAAGCTCCAATGCTTTTGCAAAATCATTCTCTACAAAAAGTTGTACGGCCTTGGTGGCGTCATCCATTCTGCCTGCTGCATTTACCCTTGGTGCAATAGCAAAAACCACATTGGTGATATGCAGTTTTTGTGTAAGTGCAGATAATTGAATGAGTGCTTTAATGCCGGGGCAGGGTTGCTCGTTGATTCGCAGCATTCCAAAAAAAGCCAGCACCCTGTTTTCGCCGGTGATGGGCACAATGTCTGCAGCAATGGCGGTAGCTACCAGGTCGAGGTATTGATGGGTAAATTCTGGCGGCAAATTTAACCGTTCGGCTAAGGCCGAAATCAGTTTGAAACCTACGCCGCAACCGCACAGTTCTTTATAGGGGTAATTACAGTCTGTTTGTTTTGGGTTTAAAATAGCAACAGCATCGGGCAACCGTTCGCCCGGTAAGTGGTGGTCGCAAATGATACAATCAATACCCTGCGATGCTGCATAGGCAACCAGTTCCACAGATTTTATTCCACAGTCGAGTGTGATGAGAAGTGTATGTCCATTTGCCGCTGCGGTGTCGATGCCTGCTTTGCTGAGACCATAACCTTCGCGGTAGCGATGGGGTACATAAAAGCTTAGTTTTTCCGGCTGGTAAATGGACACTAAAAATTTATACATAGTGGCCACGGCAGTTGTTCCGTCAACGTCGTAATCCCCAAACACAAAAATTTTTTCTCCCCGGGTAATGGCCGAGAGCACTCGTTCAACCGCCTTGTCCATGTGTTTCATGAGCCATGGGTTGTGCAGCATATTTAACTGTGGCCGGAAATAATCTTTGGCTTCCTCAAAAGTTTCGATGCCTCTTTGCGTAAGAATATTGCATAGCGGGGTGGCAATGCCGAGTGCCGACTGCAGCTGGCTTGTTTTGGCCTCATCAAAAGGAAGTATGTTCCACCGTTTTTGCAGCATTAATATTTTCGGTCTGTTGTATATCGCACTAATGTGTCCAATGCTTCTTTCTCGGGGCTGGCGGGGTAAGTGTTGAGAATATCCAGGGCGGTATCCCTGTATTGTATCATTTTTTCTTCAGCATATTGTATTCCTCCCGCCTTCAGCACCGCATCTATAATCTTCTTCACTTTTTCGGCGTTCCTGTTTTCATTTTTAATGATGTAAACCAGTTCCCTTCGCTCCGCTTTAGAAATTTTATTGAGGGTATAGATCAATGGTAAGGTAAGTTTCTTTTCCTTAATATCGTTACCGGTGGGCTTACCCACATCGGCCTGGCCGTAGTCGAATAAATCGTCTTTTATCTGGAAAGCCATTCCCACATTTTCGCCAAAGGCTCTCATTTTTTCGGTTGCATGTGCATCTTTTGCAGCACTGAATGCGCCGATAGCGCAGGCGGATGCCAGCAGGGAGGCGGTTTTGTAAC
>CBFGLL010000191.1:0-5211 GCA_965649585.1 uncultured Chitinophagaceae bacterium
GGCGGAACACTTGCGCCAGACGGAGATTTTTGGTAAGATAGTTTTTTATCGGCAGTGTTGCAAGTAGTGCGGAGGCAAAGTAGAATAGCGAAAAACCTCAGAATTCTCATTTTGTCAAATCTACTAAAATAAGCTCTGGTTTATTTGTATTTACCCGCAACGAATTTCCTCCACAAAAGGCTGCAAGGGCCCTTCTGTACTAAGGGGAAATACATCGGTTAGTACACTGTCACTAACAGCATGCCTTTAAAATGCATCACATTCGGCGGGGTTATCTACCCATTCGGTTACTTCGTTCATGATAATACGATTTAGTTATTTCAGTTAGCAAATGACAAACTAATCGTTTAAGTTGGGGGAACACAGGGTTTATCGAGGAAGGAGGATCAGCGACTGTAAGATAATGGATTTTTTTAAATGTAAGCCCCTGCGCCGGGATTATTTCCTGGGTTGTTTATTGGAAGTTCTAAGTGAGGGTATCAAGCACCGGTCATCTTTGTTATCAACCGCTGAAACGAAATGATAAGCGCATGTACGAGGCTTTTCGTTTAACCTTGCAATTCAATTTTATTTTATGAAGTATATCGTACCGCTGTTTATTTTTCTAAGCCTTAGCTATTGTTCTTTTTCGCAGGTAAAAATATTTGTTCACCTCGATTCGGCTGCGCAGCATCCATTAACCGGTAGGCTCATTGTATCTACCACATCCGACACCATCGTGGGTTTTAGTAAAGGTGTGCCTAATGACCAGCCCAGGTTTGCAGTAAACATCAAAAACTGGAGTAAAGGGAATGTGATCGAAATAAATGATAAAGCCGAAGCGCTTTCCATAAAGCCTTCTCAAATGAAACCAGGCTATTACAAAGTGATCGGCTTTATGGATGCCAGTGAAGAAAGAGCTGCTTTCAACCCGGGTAATTTTTATTCTACCAAAGAACCGGTACTTAGGGTTGATGAAAAGGGTAAAGGCGAACTGCACATTTACCTGAACCGTGAAGTAAAAGAAAGAACATTCAAGGAATCGGATTCTATCCGGTTGCTCAGCATGCGCAGCACACTATTATCCGGCTTTCACAAAAAAGATATTTATATAAAGGCCGGAGTTGTCCTTCCCGCCAGTTATCACAGGGATAGTTTAGCAACTTACCCGCTTGTACTGGTAATTCCCGGTTGGGGCGGTACTCATTTTGATGCGCTGCAAAAACAACAGCGGGAGCGCTATGGTATGCGACAAGGTTTGGAAAAGATATACCTGTATCTTAATCCTGAAACGCAGACCCGCTGGGGCCTGCATGCTTTTATTGATTCCAGGGTTAACGGACCCTGGGGCAAGGCATTGGTGGAAGAACTGATCCCTTATGTAAGGCAGCAATTCCGCACCACGGGTAAGGCTGCTCAAACTTTTGTAATGGGGCAGAGTTCCGGTGGGTATCCTTCGCTGTGGTTGCCATTGCATTATCCTGATGCTTTTGGCGGAGGCTGGGCGGTATCTCCTGACCCGGTAGATTTCAGCAATTTTACCGGCGTAGATATTTATGACCCCCGGGCAAATTTTTATTACGAACCAGGCGGTTCGCTGCGGGGATTTTTTCTGAAAGACGGAAAATACGAAACCACTGCACGCCAGGGGGTATTGGTAGAAATGTTTGAAGACGACGGTACCCAAACCCAGTCCTTTGAAGCTGCATTTGGTAAACTGGCAAAAAATGGTCGGCCCGCTTATTTATTTAACAGGAAAACGGGTACGGTTAATAAAGGAGTGGCCGAAAGCTGGAAACCTTATGACCTCGGGCTTTTTATAAAAAACAACTGGCAAAAATTAGCGGGTAAACTTTCCGGTAAAAAATTACACGTGTATGCAGGCGCAAATGACAATTTTCATCTCGACCGGTCTGTTGCTGCCTTACAGAAAAAAGCAGCAGCTGTAAAAGCAGATATCGTTGTAGAACTTATCCCCGGCGCCGATCATTGGTCTATATGGTCAAAGGAATTTACACAGCGTATTCAATCTGAAATGGATGCACTGATACTTTCTGGCGAACGATAGTTATTCGCTTATGAAAAAACAGTCAACCATGGAATATGGGCAAAGGCAGGTAAGGTTGAAATAGCTTTTTCTCAGGTTTTCAGGCTGCCCATGCCGCCATCTACGCCGATGGTTTGCCCGGTGATCCATGCTCCGTCATTGCTCAATAGAAATGCCGCCAGTGCGGCCATTTCCGCTGCGTTACCAATTCTTTGAAGCGGGTGGCGTTTTGCGGCGGCCTCTCTTTTTTCATCCGTGTTTAAAAGCGGCTGCGCCAGGGAAGTATCGGTGAGGGACGGTGCAATACTATTTACCCTTATTTTAAAAGGCGCCAGTTCTGCCGCAAGGCTCCTGGCCAGGCCTTCCAGTGCCGCTTTAGATGCCGCAACTGAAGCATGAAAGGGCATGCCTATTTTGGCTGCCACAGAACTGAACAAAACGATACCTGCACCGTTAGCTCTTTTTAAAGCAGGCAGCAGTTTTTGTATGATGCTTACAGCGCCCAGCAGGTTTTGCCTGAAGTCATCAATAAAATCATTTGTGCTTAACCGGTTAAAAGGTTTCAGGTTGATGGAGCCCGGGCAATAAACCAAACCGTGGATCTCGTCGGGTAGTCCCGTAATGGTATTTAAATCATCGGCGCCAACATTGAGCTGGTGAAACTCCGTTTGCAGTGCTGCTAATGCTTCCGTGGGCTGCCGTGAAATACTGATCACGTGATGAGTGGGAGACAGCAGCTCTGCTGTTTTTAACCCAATGCCCGTGCCGCCTCCACCGATTACAATATTTTTCAACCTCTGAAGTTTTAGGAACTACGAAGATAACACAGCAGTAGTTGCGTGCAATGCAGTTGTTGGCAGGGTGAACAAATTATCCCCTTGTTATATTAATATTGGCAGGTGTAAGTATGGACTACGCATCCACCACCCATTTTATTACAAGGTTGAGCGGGTGTTGGTGGATTAAAATAACGAGTTGAAACAGCTGGCGTCAACAGACAGCTCTGGCGTAACAAAGTTTGCATGCCCATCAGCCAGCATCCCAGCGGCATGGTGATGCAGCAACCTGGTGCATCCCTTGCAAATTTTAACGGCAATTAGCTTTTTATTATTTATTGCGGCCCAGGATATTTTTTATAAAGACATTGAAAATGTAAAACAAGTTTTATTGATATCGCTGGTAAAATCCAGGCTGCCACCGTGTGCTTTTGCAATCTGCGACGCAATATGCAGGCCCAGGCCCAGGCCGTTTTTACTGGAACGATCCGCTTCTTTTGTAAACGGCTCAAATAAGTGGGGTTGTAATGATAACTGAATTGGCTGGCCGGCATTAATTACCGAAATATGCAGCGTATTGTTGATAACAGAGGCATCGATTGTTACAGGTTTTTCTGGCTCCCCATGTTGCAACGCATTGGCTATAAGATTTGACAGCAGTTGTGAAATTCTGTCTGCATCGCAATGCAGCGGCTGATCAATTGTGAGGTGGGTTACAATTTTCCTGGCTGGGTACACATAACGCTGTTCATTCACCACATGTTCAATAATGGGAACGAGTAATACTTCCTGCCTGTTTAAAACAATACTTGCACCCAGGCGGGTCCTCGCAAAATCCATAATATTAGCGATGAGTTCCTGCATCCTGTAGCTGCTCCGCTTCAACATATATAAAAGGTTTTCCTTCTCTTTTTCTTCTGCAGTTTCCAGCAAATTAGCTGCCATCATTATAGAGGAAAGCGGGTTACGCAGGTCATGACCGAGTACGGCTATCAGTTGCTCCCGCAAAATCACATTGTTTTTTTCCAGTTCGAGCCGATCCTGGGAATCCTTTACATCGTTCCGGAGATTTTGTTCATAGGTAAAGCGGTCTTTATACCGTATCAAAGTGTAATACACAAGAGGTTGAAGTTCGGTTTGCTGGTTGTCTTCCACGGTAGCATTCACCAGCATCGGCAGCTTTTCACCCGATTGATGCCTTATATCAAGTTGCACTTCTTCTATAAATTTTTGCATGCGGAGTAAGGGCGAAAGATGCGTCTCATAAAAAATCCGGCTACCTACCGTGAGAAGATCCTGCACATGTTTGCCGGTAAGAGCAGGGTGTTCTATTCCAGTCCATTCCGCTACCATCTTATTGCATTTTACAATGAGGCCATCGATAGTAGTGATTAAAAATCCACAGTGATTATTTTCAAAGAAGTTCTCCATGTAAGGCTAAAAAGAAAGCGTGCTTTATTTACCAAATAAAAAATGCAAAATTTCTCGAGTTGTTTCTTCGGGGGCACTTAGGTTAGGGCAATGCCCTGTTGCCTTGAGTACTACCAGTTCACTTCCGTCAATATGCTCATGCATATAGTGGCCTACCTGCAGCGGGGCAATTACATCATTAGAACATTGCAGGATCAGCGTGGGCTTATTCACCAGCGGCAGCAGTGCTCTTTTATCTGAAAGAAAAGTGACTCTTGCAAACTGCCTGGCAATATCACGAGTGGTTCTGCAGAAACTATTGGCCAGTTCTTGCGCCAGTTCCTTACGATCGGGGTTTCCCATGATCACAGGTGCCATACTGTGTGACCAACCAAGATGGTTATTGTCCAGCGACCCTAGCAACTCTTCAATTTCTGATTCGGAAAAACCTCCCACGTAACCCTGGGTGTTGAGGTAAGAGGGTGAGGGTGCCACCAAAATGAGTGTTGAAAAAAGATGGGGCGCTTTCAATGATGCTATGATGCCGATGAGGGCACTTACAGAATGGCCAACAAATATCACCTGTGTGGCGTCCAGAGATTTGATAATGTCAATCACGTCATCTGCATAACCCTCTAATTGGTTGTACTTTCTCCTGTCATATGCTGTGAGGTCTGAGTCGCCTGCACCTACATGGTCAAAAAGAATCACTTTGTATTGTTCTTCAAAATGGGGATACATGTATCGCCGCATTTGCTGGTCGCACCCAAAGGCATGAGAAAATAGCATCACTTTAGATCCCCGGCCTTTGATAACGACATTGTTTTTTTTCCAAACCTCCATACTTCCCTCCTAATAGGGGGATAAGATAGAGTAATTTCCTCAGCTGGCCTCTTTTACCTTTTTTAATAAGTTGCGCAGCATAACAATTTGCTGCTGCTGCGCAAATAAAATGGCCTGAAGGGTCATTCAAAAAGCTGAGCATGCTGCAACGCCCGA
>CBFGLL010000192.1:0-5205 GCA_965649585.1 uncultured Chitinophagaceae bacterium
ATGAGTTGATACCGCCACCCAGGTTCACCCGGCTGGTACCGGTTTTAGGATCGCCCAAAGAAATTGCAAAAGGTTGTGCAGCGGTTTGCTGTAATGAAAATCCAAGCGCTACAATAAATAAACCCACTAACATGCCGGCGAATGTGTTGGCATTTACGGCAATGATCATAGCGGCAGCACCCAATGCTGAAAAGAGCAGGCCATACACGATACTCTTTTTATAACCCCATTTTCCTACGAGGTCTTTGCCGCCAAAAGCGCCGTACGCAAATAATATAAGTGCACCAATATAATAAGCAGTATAAAAAGCAAAGTCTATCAACTGGCTTTGAAACTGGTCTAACTGGAAATAGTGTTTACAAAAAGGAATAAAAACGCTGTTGCCGGCGGCAATAAAACCCCAAAAGAAAAAAACTGTTACCAGCGTGGTGAGTGCACCATAATTAGTACTCACCGGGCCCGAAGCAGGCCTTGGATCAAGCGTATCATTTGCCATAATGTGTTAGTTGTTTAGTGGCTGAAAATAGCAAGAAAATAAAACATGGAAAAATTAGATTTAAATACTCCGCCACAGTGCTGCATTTGCACGTGATAGCAAAAGAATATTTGCCTATCAAAATTTACTGCTTTAAATTGACAGCAGTAATCGGGTTTTTATGGAAATACTTCATGTAAGCGCAGAATGTTACCCCATGGCCAAGGCAGGTGGCCTTGCAGATGTAGTGGGGGCCCTGCCCAAATACCAGCAGGACCTGGGGCATATTGCTAAAGTGGTGATGCCCATGCATCGCACAAAATTTTTGCTCAACAATGATTGGGAAGTGGTACACAAGGGAGCATTCAGCATGGCCAGTTCGTTTTTTGATTTCACCATCATAAAAGAACATAGTAATAAGCTCGGTTTTGATTTGTATTGCGTGGATATTTATGGCTTACTCGATCGTGAAAATATTTACAGCTATGATGACGATACCGAACGGTTCGTGGCTTTCCAGATAGCCGTATTGGAATGGCTGAAACAATGGCAACACCGGCCCGATATTGTGCATGTGCACGACCACCACACAGCTCTCATCCCTTTTATGATGCAGCAATGTTTCGTGTATGCGTCACTGAAAGATATTAAAACCGTGCTCACCATTCACAATGCCCAATACCAGGGGTGGATGAGTTGGGAAAAAGCTACCTACCTGCCCGCATGGGACACCTGGAAATGGGGACTGCTCGATTGGGCCAATACTGTAAACCCACTTGCCTGCGGCATCAAATGTGCACATAAAGTCACCACCGTGAGCCCGGGCTATATGAAAGAATTATTTGATGCAGCCAACGGCCTGGAACCTCTGTTTCATATGGAGGCATCAAAATGTACGGGTATATTAAATGGTATTGACTATGCCGTGTGGGACCCCGCTATTGATACATATATACTCGACAACTTTTCGGTGAAAGATGCCGATGAGGGAAAGCAGTTAAACAAAAAGAAACTCTGCCACGATTTTAAATTCAAACCGGAACTTCCTTTATTTATTTTTATAGGCAGGCTGGTGGGCGAAAAAGCGGCAGATATTTTACCGGCGGCCATCTTAAAAGCTTATAAAGACCTTGGAGAGCATTTTAGTTTTTTAATTTTAGGAAGCGGCGATAAAAAAGTGGAACTGCAATTGGAGGCTGTGAAAAAAGAACATGTGGGTTATTACAACACGCAGATAGCTTACAATGAAAAACTCAGCCACCAGATGTATGCAGGTGCCGATTTTTTATTAATGCCGAGCAGGGTAGAGCCCTGTGGACTTAACCAGATGTATGCCATGCGCTATGGTACCATGCCGATGGTGAGAAGAACAGGCGGCCTGCAGGATACTGTAATTGATTATGGTGATGAAAACGGTTACGGCATTTGTTTTAGCCACGCCACAAAAGAAGATGTGGTACATGCCATGGGCCGTGCGCTGGAAGTATATAAAGATAAAAAGAAGCTTAGCCGGCTGCGGCAACGAATGATGAAAATAGAAAACAGCTGGGAAAACAGCGCCCAGCAATATATCGATTTGTATTTGTCCATATAACACATAACAGGAACATGAATAGTAAAAAAGTAATTGCCGTAATATTAGGCGGAGGTGCAGGATCAAGGTTGTACCCGCTTACTGCCAGCAGGAGTAAACCCGCAGTACCCATTGCCGGTAAATACCGCCTGGTAGATATCCCCATTTCCAATTGTATCAACAGCGATATCAGCCGCATTTTTGTACTCACCCAGTACAATTCTGCTTCGCTCAACAACCATATAAAAAATACTTACCAGTTCAGCGGCTTTAGTACGGGCTTTGTTGATATACTGGCTGCGGAGCAAACCCCCGACAGCCCCAACTGGTTCCAGGGCACGGCCGATGCGGTGCGCCAGTCTTTGAAACATATCAGGAACAACGATTACGATCATGTATTGATCCTTAGTGGCGATCAATTGTACCAGATGGATTTTGGCGACATGATCGACCGGCATATTGAAACCGGCAGTGATATCAGTATCGCCACTATCCCGGTGGGAGAAAGAGAAGCACCGGAATTTGGAATTTTAAAAGCAGATGCAAATCATGCCATCACTTCCTTTATTGAAAAGCCTGCAAAGGATCTTTTGCCGCTGTGGACGAGCGACACCGGTGAGGATATGAAAGCCTTTGGCAGAATTTACCTGGCCTCCATGGGTATCTATATTTTTAACCGGGACATGTTGAATACACTGTTGACCGAAGAAAAAAAGGATGCAACTGATTTTGGTAAAGAAATTATTCCCGATTGTATTACCAAGTACAAAGTGCATAGTTACCAGTATGAAGGTTACTGGACAGATATCGGGAATATCTATTCCTTTTTTGAAGCCAACCTGGCGCTCACGCTGGATATACCGCCCTTTAATTTATTCGACAAACAAAAATCGGTGTACAGCCGTGCACGTATGTTGCCGCCTGCAAAGATCAGCGGTACTATGATAGAACAAACCATCGTGGCCGAAGGATCCATCATTCGTGCTAAATCCATCCACAATTCTGTGATCGGTATCCGGAGTAGGATCGGAGAAGGTTCTGTAATAAAAAGCTGCTACATCATGGGGAGCGATTTTTATGAAACCCTGGTGGAGATTGCCCATAATTATGAAAGGGGTATCCCCAAAGTGGGCATTGGCGATCATTGTGAACTCAGCAATGTGATCATGGATAAGGATTGCAGGGTGGGAAATAATGTTGTGATTAACGGTGGGCCACACTTACCAGACAGTGATCATTCCTTATACACTGTTAAGGATGGTATCGTGGTGATTAAAAAAGGCGCCATCATCCCGGATGGTTTTACAATTGGATAAAAGAAGGAGGCTGGTTAGCGCAACAGGTGGTTGTAACAAGTATCTGTTGCTATGCTTAATTTTGTATTCATGAAACAATCACCCATTGGTGTTTTCGACAGCGGCTATGGTGGTCTTACGGTTTTAAAAGCCATCACTGCTTTGCTGCCTCAATACGATTATATCTACCTGGGTGATAATGCCCGTGCTCCCTATGGGCCACGCAGTTTTGACAAAGTGTACGAATACACTCTCGAAGCGGTGCAATGGTTTTTTGAGCAGGGATGCGAACTCGTGATCCTTGCCTGCAATACTGCTTCTGCGAAAGCACTGCGAACCATCCAACAAAATGATCTTGAAAAAATTGCCCCCGGAAAAAGAGTGCTGGGCGTTATTCGCCCCACTGCAGAGGTGATCGGCAATTATACTGGTACCAAACATGTGGGCGTGCTGGGTACCAGGGGCACGGTGAACTCTGCCTCTTACCTCATTGAGATCGAAAAGTTTTTTCCCGGGTTGACGGTGTCACAGGAAGCTTGCCCCATGTGGGTTCCGCTGGTAGAAAATAATGAACATCAGGGGCCGGGCGCAGATTATTTTATACAACAACACCTTGATCATATCCTGTCACTTGATCCAAAAATAGATTGTTTATTGCTGGCCTGCACCCATTATCCGCTGCTGCTGGATAAGATCAGGAGCCATATCCCGGGTTCCATTAAAATCATTGAACAGGGCAATATCGTGGCCGAAGGTTTAAAGGATTACCTGCACCGGCATCCTGAAATAGAAACCCGTTGCAGCAAAAATGGCCATTGCTCGTTTTATACCACGGGTGATACGGCCGATTTTGACGAGCATGGCGCTGCGTTTTTTGGAAAGCCTGTTCAAGCGAAGAAGATACAGCTATGATTTTTTGGGGAGAATGTGGGAAGAAGACGGTGAACGCTGATTATTAAGATAATCATGATTTTTTATGATGTTATCGTTGGTATTACGATGAGTTTATGCCGGGTATGTACTGCTACGTCAATAAAAGCGATTAGTCAGAGCTGTGGTTCAATTTCCTACACAAGCCCTTCCTGCAGGGCAACTTTTACAAGGCCTGCGGTGTTTTTTACGTTGAGCTTTTGTAATAAATTATTCCGATGATTTTCTACCGTGCGCAGGCTTAAAAACAATTTGTTGGCAATATCCTGGTTAGTATTTTCTTCGAGGATGAGTTTGAGAATTTCTTTTTCCCGGCGGGTAATGATCTGTTTATTGTCTTGCCCTGATAAACTGCTCAGCAGTTGCTTTTTTAGATTTTCATTTAAAAACTGCTCTCCATTATTTACGGTTTCAATGGCGTTGATCAATATCTGCGGACTCACATCTTTTAGCAGGTATCCAAGGCAACCTTTCTGCAGCATCTGTTTCATCTGTGTGAGTACATCTACATTGGTTAAGGCGATCATCTTAACAGCGGGATATTTTTTTGATATAATGCCTGCCAGTTCAATCCCCGACTGGTCGGGCATCTGGATATCCAGTAACAATACATCTGGCTGTTGGGTTTCTAAACCTTTCAGTAATTCGCTGCCACTGCTGTAAAGTGCCGACACCTGGATATGCTCCGCTTCGGCTAGTATTTTTTGTAATCCATTTAATATGATCACCTGGTCGTCAACGATTGCAACGTTTATCATACTGTTTCTATATTATCCTGTAAAGACTCAAATTCCAAATAAATACTGGTGCCGCTTTCGGACGTGCTTTGCACATCGAGTTTACCGCCCAGGTCCTGTAATCTTTCCTGTAAGTTTTTTAAACCCATTCCCCTTGAGTTGTCCAGCGCATCAGGGGGTAATCCAATTCCATCA
>CBFGLL010000193.1:0-5143 GCA_965649585.1 uncultured Chitinophagaceae bacterium
ATATTCACTTTCATTTCACCACTGATGAGGTTGGTGATTTTATGGATAACGCCCACATCATCGAGACCGATAATTTTAAGGCCGGTAAGGAAGGATATCTCTTTATTTTTAGCCCACTTTGTTTTTACCACACGGTGGCCATAGTTGGCCATCAGCCTCGTGGCATTGGGGCAGGTAGTGCGGTGAATTTTTAATCCTTCGCCTGTGGTGATAAATCCAAATACGTCATCACCGGGAATGGGTTTGCAGCAGTTGGCGAGCGTGTACATAATGCGGTCGCTGCTTTCGCCAAAGATGATGAGCTCGGTATCTTTTTTTGAAGCCTGCTTTTCGGGGATATCTGTTTTTTCCTCTGCGGGTTTTACTGGTTTGGGTGCCTGCAGTTTGTCGCCGGCTACGGTAAACTCTTTCAGCTCCCGCAGGTCGATCTTTTTTTGTGCAATTTCGTACAACAGGTCAAGCGAGCTGTTGAGTTTATAAAAGCTGGCAAGTTCTTCCAGGTTACTCTGGCTCATAGATGCGCCAATAGCTTCTAATTTTTTCTGGAGCGTATATTTGCCATCTTCTGCAATCGTTCTTTTTTCTTCCTTCAGCGTGTCTTTGATCTTGTTTTTGGCCTTACTGGTTACCACAAAATTCAACCACTCAGGATTAGGTTTTTGTTTGGCAGAGGTAATGATCTCTATCTGGTCGCCACTACGCAGCTTATGGCTGATGGGCACCAGCTTATGATTCACTTTTGCACCAATACATTTACTACCAACGGCAGTGTGTACACTAAAAGCAAAATCCAGCGCACTGGCTCCCACGGGCAGCATTTTTACATCGCCCTTGGGTGTGTACACGTAAATTTCTTCGGCTAAAAAAGATGTTTTAAAATCCTGCAGAAAGTCGAGTGAACTGCTGTCCTGTGTGCTGAGCGCCTCTCTTATCTGGTGAAACCATTGATCGAAGCGGCTTTCATCCACGGCGCCCTCTTTGTATTTCCAGTGGGCAGCAAGACCTTTCTCCGCAATTTCATTCATCCGCTTGGTGCGTATCTGCACTTCTACCCATTTACCCTGCGGGCCCATCACCGTGGTGTGTAATGCTTCGTAGCCGTTGCTCTTGGGGTTACTCAGCCAGTCTCTTAACCGCTCCGGCGAAGGATTGTAAGCATCCGTAATAATGCTATATACTTTCCAGCAATCTTCTTTTTCTTTTTCGGGTGCCGCATCTACAATGATCCTGATGGCAAACAGGTCGTACACTTCTTCAAAAGAAACACCTTTCTTTTTTATTTTATTCCAGATGGAATGAATGCTTTTTGGACGGCCATAAATTTCAAACTGCAGCCCTGTTCTTTCGAGTTTCTGTTTTAAAGGCCTTATAAAATCATTGATATAGCGGGTGCGTTCTCTTTTTGTTTCCTGCAATTTCTGGGCAATGTAGCGGTAGGTATCCGGCTCCATGTATTTCATGGCCAGGTCTTCCATCTCTGTTTTGATGCTGTACAAACCCATACGATGGGCGAGGGGGGCGTACACATACACCGTTTCGCTGGAAACTTTTAATTGTTTTTCCCGCGTCATGCTGTCCATGGTGCGCATATTGTGCAGGCGGTCGGCGAGTTTTATCAATATCACTCTTGGGTCATCCGTAAGTGTTAGTAATATCTTTTTAAAATTTTCTGCCTGCTGGCTGCTGTTGGCATCCATCACCGTGGATATTTTGGTGAGGCCATCCACGATTTTTGCGATCTCCGGGCCAAACTCCCTGTTGATATCTTCCAGGGTTACATCGGTATCTTCTACCGTATCATGCAGCAATGCGCAGATGGTACTGCGGATACCGAGGCCGATTTCTTCCACGCAAATTTTTGCCACCGCCAATGGGTGAAGGATATAAGGCTCGCCACTTTTGCGCCGCATGGTTTTATGGGCTTCCGCGGCCATCTCAAAAGCATTGCGGAGCAAAATTTTATCGCCCGGCTTCAGCTTTGCTTTTAAAACCCTTAAAAGTGCACGGTAATGGCGAAGGATCTCCTTTTTTTCATCCTCTTCGCTCAGGTTATAGGTTGGTATGGTTTCAACTGCTTGCATGTACTTAACGAATTTAAATCATTTTCATCAATGCCATTACAATGACCTGCTTCTTTGGTATCCTGTTTGTGATGCACTACACAACAGCTACCATTGTAACCATGGATTTTAAAGGGAGCGGGTTGGCAGTTTGAACAAAAAACTTAGTTTTACAAAAAACAGATACATATGAAAAGGCTACTATGGGTAACATTTTTGGCAACAACATTTTTGATGACAGGATGCAGCAAAGACGACGACGGAGGTTCTTCCGTTAACAGCTTTATGACCTTTACGCTTGATGGCGTGGGCATCAGCAGCACCAGCACATCACTAACTTTTCCTGGAGGAGAGGACCTTACGGTAAATGGCTCATGGGCAGGCGGCTCACTAAAACTGGAGGTATTTGAAGATGCGCCCCTGGTGGAGGGAACCTACAGCTTTGCTTCCAACCAATATAGAAAAGCCACTTTAACCCTTGGCTCCACTACCTACATTGCAGGCTCTACCGGTACAGTTCCGGTTGTTGGCTTTGGTTCAATTACAATTATTGATATTGATCCCGCATACGTGAGTGGCGAATTTGAGTTTGAAACCGATGCAGTGAGCGGCACAAGTAAAGTGGTGCTGAACGGAAACTTTAAAGTAGCAAGATAGTTTGCCCTGTAACATAGTGTAAAAGTGCGGACCGCAGCCGCACTTTTTTATTGTTGTACATTTGTTTGCTCGGCATTCTGCGTTAACTTAACAATACAAAACTTAAGGCCCTTGCCTCATTTTTTTACACCGCATCCACTACTGCAGCCATTTGTGAACTGCATTATGGTGGTTCATGTAGAACTGCCGGGGCAATTTGTGGCTCCTGTGGCCACTTACCAACCTACGCCACAAACTTCCCTGTTCTTTTACATCAACGATGCTATCAGTATGAAGCCGTTTGATGGAGATCAATTTATACGGCAACCAAAATCTGTAATTGTGGGGCAGCAACTGAGGCCGGTATCCATCAACATCAACCATAATCATAAATCGGTAAGGGTAGGTTTTCAGCCGGGTGGCCTTCACCGCTTACTGGGCGTGCCCATGTACGAAATGATTGATGATAGTTACGATGCCGAAGACGTTTTTGGAGCAGACCTGAAACAGTTAAATGAAAGACTACCGTACGCCGCCACAGCGCAGGAAATAAAAAACCTGGTGGAATCATTTTTATTGAGCAAGCTAACAACGCTCAAAGCCGCATCTACCCTCGATATCGCCATGCTGGCGCTGTTAAAACATGGCGGAAATTTGTCGGTAGAGGAGTTGGCGAGCAAATCCTGCCTCAGCATAAGGCAGTTTGAAAGGCTGTGTAAGCAGAGGATCGGCCTGCCTCCTAAACTCTTTGCCAGGCTGGTGCGTTTTTCAAGGGCATACCGAATGAGAGAAGAGGCGCCGCATATAAGTTGGACGCACATTGCGCATACCTGCGGCTATTTTGACCAGATGCATTTTATAAGAGATTTCAAAGAATTTTCGGGTACTACGCCCCGGATCATCGATAGGCAACTGCAACAAATACCCGTACGCCTGCAGGAACAAATGCAGCTCTGAGTTTGTCGTGTTTATACTATTATTAAGCGCCCGTAAAACTGAATTTGCGTTCAAATTAGTTTTATGAAAAAGATCAGCATCTCCTTTTTATTGATGGTAATTGTTTTTTTACCTGCCAGGGCGCAGTACGAAAAGTTAAACACGCTCCCCGGCCACAGTGCAAACATTTACTTCAGCAGCGGCAGCCAGCAACGTGCACAATACATTGCCCGCCTCGTAGATAGTGCAATGAATTTTTATAGCAACCAGTTAAAATTAAAACCCGAGGTTGACCTGCTTGTGTTATCTGTGGCCGACTGGCCCCTGTACACAAGTATGCCGGTGATAGGAATGCCGCATTACGATAATACCAATAGTAAAAAACTGGTGGTAGCTGCGGAGGATAACGCTTTTTGGAAAAGTTTTATTCCACCGCTTGATAAAATTGACCCGTCCATGGCCGGGGCAATAAAAGCAACCTACAGCCTGCCGGATGGATCTGTGAGTATGGAATCTTTTTTTGACCTGCTCGCACTACATGAACTGGCGCATGCATTTCATATGCAGGCTGGCATCAATATGCAACGGAAATGGATGGGAGAATTATTTGTAAACATGATGCTCCACAGTTTTGTTGCAGAAAAAATGCCGCAGCTGTTGCCGGCGCTCACGGTATTTCCAAAAATGGTAGTAGCCGGCGGTTCGGCCAGTTTTACATATAAAAAGTTACAGGATATTGAAGAGCGTTATGAAGAAATAGGAAGCCGTTACCCAAATAACTACGGATGGTTCCAGAGCCGCTGGCATATGGCTGCGGGTACTATATATGACAATGCTGGGTCAGCAGCTTCTGTAAAACTCTGGAATGCACTTCAGCAAACTAAGCAGAAGCTGGCAGATGAAGAACTCATCAAATTATTGGCGAAAGCAGATCCATCTATTGCTGCAGTCATGATGAACTGGGACGCAGATACCCGGTAAAGAACCTGGTTAATTTTTAGGCTTATTAAAAACCAGCAAAGGAATTTTTAGTTGAAATGATAGTTGCTCGGCCTTACTTGACAAGAATAGTTTTTGAAAAAAAGTCCTGTCCTGGTTGGTGAACATCACCACCATTGATGGCTTTTTAGCTTTTACAGCACCTTGTATATTTTCAATGAGCGAATGAACGGCATCATTTTTTTTAAAACTGAGGTTGAGGCCATATTTATATTGTTTCCTGAATTCGGCTTCGATGGCTTTTTCATCCAGGTCCTTTTCATAAGGCCATGTAAAATGGAGCACTTCAATGGCTGCTTTGAATGGGGCTGAAAAAGCAGCCACTTTTTTTAACTCTGCAGGATAATTTTTAAGATCAGTGGCATACAACACTTTATCCACCTGCTGCACCCTGTTGTTTTTTGGAATAGCTAATACAGGTGTGGTTGACTTGGTGATGAGGTTGCCGGTATTGGTCCCCAGCAATCTTTCCATCCTGCCGGCACCATGGGTGCTGATGCAGATACAATCAA
>CBFGLL010000194.1:0-5118 GCA_965649585.1 uncultured Chitinophagaceae bacterium
GGCAAATGTACCCGGCGTAGGGGGCACCTGGAAAGATCTTACCGATTCTGTAAACCAGATGGCAGGAAATCTTACGGCCCAGGTGCGGAACATCGCCGATGTGGCCATTGCCGTGGCAAATGGCGACATGAGCCGAAAAATTACGGTGGATGTGCGTGGAGAAATATTGCAGCTGAAAGAAACCCTCAACACCATGGTGGACCAGTTGCGTGCATTTGCATCGGAAGTAACCCGTGTGGCAAGGGAAGTGGGTACCGACGGTAAACTCGGCGGCCAGGCATTTGTACCGGGCGTTGCAGGTACCTGGAAAGACCTTACAGACTCGGTAAACCAGATGACGGGTAACCTCACCTCGCAGGTGAGGAATATTGCTGAAGTTACCAAGGCGGTACAGTCTGGTGACCTTACTAAAAAAGTGACTATTGATGTAAAAGGAGAAATATTCGATCTGAAAAATACCATCAATACCATGGTGGATCAGCTCAACTCTTTTGCATACGAGGTAACCCGTGTGGCCAGGGAGGTGGGCACCGATGGTAAACTGGGCGGCCAGGCAGAAGTGCAGGGTGTGGCAGGTACCTGGAAAGATCTTACCGACTCGGTGAACATGATGGCATCGAACCTTACCAACCAGGTGAGGGGTATTGCAAAAGTGGTAACAGCAGTTGCCACCGGTAACCTCAAACAAAAACTTTCGATCGTTTCCCGTGGTGAAGTAGCGCAGCTGATAGACACCATTAATGAAATGATTGATACCCTCGCCCTCTTTGCAGACCAGGTAACCAACGTGGCTCGTGAAGTAGGTGTGGAAGGCCGCCTGGGCGGACAGGCCAGTGTACCGGGCGCATCCGGCATCTGGAAAAACCTTACAGAGAACGTAAACCAGCTCGCAGAAAATCTTACCACGCAGGTGCGGAATATCGCTGATGTTGCCTCCGCTGTTACCAAGGGTGATCTTACTCAAATGATACGGGTGGAAGCAAAAGGTGAAGTAGAAGAACTGAAAGATACCATCAACCAGATGATCGCCAACCTGAAAACCACCACCCTACTCAACCAGGAACAGGACTGGCTGAAATCGAACCTGGCGAAATTTACCCAGATGCTCCAGGGACAAAAAGATCTCAATACCGTAACAAGGCGCATCCTGTCAGAACTGGCACAGGTGGTAAATGCACAGAAAGGAATGTTTTATATCCTGGAGCAGGACGAAAAGGGACAACATCAGAAATTAAAATTATTTGCAGCATATGCATTTGGCGAAGAAGTAAAAACAGCCAGGGAATTTGCATTAGGCGAAGGATTGGTGGGCCAGTGCGCCGTGGAAAAAGAAAGGATCCTTCTTACCAATGTACCCAAAAGTTATACCCGTATCGGCTCGGGGCTTGGTAAAGCACTGCCATTGAATGTAATTATTCTACCGGTGCTCTTTGAAAAGGAAATTAAAGCGGTGATAGAACTTGCCACATTCGATACATTTAGTGAAACCCATCTCGACTTCCTTGGTCAGCTCACCGAAAGTATTGGTATCGTTCTTAATACTATTGAAGCAAACACCCGCACGGAAAGTTTGCTGGTACAGTCTCAATCGCTGGCAGAAGAATTAAGAAGAACAAACGAAGAGCTGCAGGATAAAGCCCATTTGCTGGTAAAGCAAAAAGAGGAAGTGGAGGAAAAAAACAAAGAGGTGGAAGAAGCAAGGTTGTCGCTGGAAGAAAAAGCAGAACAGTTGCAGATCACCTCCAAGTACAAATCAGAGTTCCTTGCAAACATGTCGCATGAACTCCGCACACCTTTAAATTCATTGCTCATCCTGGCGCAGCAACTTTACGAAAACCATGAAGGCAACCTCAGCGAAAAACAGGTGAGTTATGCAAAAACAATTCATAGTTGCGGCGACGATCTTATCCAGTTGATCAACGATATACTCGACCTTTCAAAAATTGAGTCTGGTTATATTTCAACAGATTTTGTAAAACTGGCATTCCACGATGTGGCCATGTTTGTGGAATCAACCTTCAAACATATTTCGGAAAATAAGAACCTCAGGTTTAGCATTGATATTGATGAAAAACTTCCGGCCAATATGGAAACGGATGCACAACGACTTAACCAGATATTAAAAAATCTTTTGTCAAATGCATTTAAGTTCACAGAAAAGGGTGAAGTGAAATTACGGGTGTACGAAGCAGACCGAAACTGGAAACCTGGCAATCCCAGCCTCGACAATGCAGCGAGAGTGGTGGCATTTGAAATTGCAGATACCGGCATCGGTATATCAAGGGACAAACAGAATATCATCTTCGAGGCGTTTCAACAGGCAGAAGGATCCACCAGCCGTAAATATGGAGGCACCGGTCTTGGTCTTTCTATCAGCCGCGGACTTGCAGACCTGTTGGGCGGTTCCATTGAACTAAGCAGCGAAGCAGGCCATGGAAGCAGGTTTACCCTATTCCTCCCTATCGACTACAATCCTGGTCTTATCAAAAGAGAAAAACAGAGCAACCTCAAAGTGAGCGAATACAAACTGGCTGAAGCGGGAGCCGACGTTACACTTCAATCAGTGCCGACCATTAAAGTAAGTGAAACAAAAGACCTGGAAGCGCTCAAAGAAATTATCAACGATGTGGGTGATGATAGGAATAATATTGCCGGAACAGATGACACCGTTTTAGTAATTGAAGACGATGTGCGCTTTGGCAAGATAATGATCGACAGGGCACATGAGGCAGGATTAAAAATTGTGGTAGCCACTCACTTTGGTGAAGTGTTCGACCTGGTAAATAAGTACAACCCTATCGCGGTGACCCTCGATGTAAAGCTGCCGGATGCCAGCGGGTGGCGTATCCTTGACCTCTTTAAAAATGATATCAATCTTCGCCACATTCCTGTACATCTTATCTCCGGCGAAGAAAACAGGCTGCTTGCGATGCAACGTGGTGCAAGGAGTTTCCACCTGAAGCCGCTGCAGACTGGCGACCTCGACAGTCTTTTTGAAGATATAGTGGAATACCATCAGCGGAAGCAGCGGAAAATATTGATCATTGAAGACAATGAAATTGATTCTTCGCAGGTAATTAAAATTCTGCAAAACGATGACCTCATAGAATTTGAAACAGCAGACACAGGTGTGCGTGGTCTTGAAATGTTGAGATTAAATAATTATGATGGGGTAATTGTAGATTATATGTTGCCTGACGTGGATGGCATTGATATGGTTATGCAGATTGCAACCCTGCGAAAGGCCCAAACCATGCCGGTATTAATTTACTCTGCAAAAGACTTTTCTTCAACAGAGCGAACCCAGCTAAAACAATATGCCAATAAAATTTTGTTGAAAGACGTTACCTCACTCGATCTCCTGCTGGAGGAAACGGTGCTGTTGCTACATATAGATCATAAGGCACTTCTACCCGAGAAACAAAAATTGCTGGAGAACCTGCGATCTAAAAACGACGTACTCACCAATAAACATGTGTTGGTGGTAGATGATGATGTGAGGAACCTTTTTGCATTAACCACGGCTTTTGAGCGTTATAAAATAAATACCATCACCGCCGAGAGTGGAAAAGAGGCGATGGAAATACTGGATCAAAACAGTAATATCGACATTGTGTTGATGGACATTATGATGCCCGAAATGGATGGCTACGAAACCACCCAGAAGATACGGAGAGAACATAAAAACACCAGTTTACCCATCATTGCTGTTACGGCAAAAGCCATGAAAGGCGATCGGGAAAAATGCCTGGAAGCCGGCGCTTCTGATTATATTACAAAGCCGGTAAAAATTGACCAGTTGTTATCTTTAATGAGAGTATGGTTGTATAAATAAAATGCGAGGAGTATAAAAAGCCAATGTTAAAAAAAGAAGTAAAGATCCTGGTGGTGGATGACAGGGAAGACAACCTGTTTTCAATTGAAGCCATCCTGGAAAAAGATAATTACCAGATAGTAAAAGCAAATTCGGGCCGGGCGGCGTTAAAAATATTATTAAAGGAACATGATTTTTCTTTGATCCTGATGGATGTGCAGATGCCAGATCTCAATGGGCTCGAAACTGCCACCATGATCTACGAAAGAGATAAGCTTAAGAACATCCCGATCATTTTTATTACTGCCCACGATTACGACGAGGACTACATGTTCAAAGGATATAAGATGGGGGGCGTGGATTATATTTCCAAACCTATCAATCCCGAATTATTGCGTGTGAAAGTTGCCGTATTTGTGGAATTGTATCGCAAAACACAACAGTTGCTGCAACAGGAAAAAAAACTACTTACCACCAACCGTTCACTGCAAAGAGAAATAGATGAGCGCATAGCTTCAGAAGAAAAAGTGCGGCTGCTCAATGAACAACTGGTGAAAAACAATGCGCATTTAAAATCGGTAAACGAGGAATTGGATCGTTTTGCATACATGGCATCGCATGACCTGCAGGAACCTCTCAGAAAAATAATGGTTTTCTGCGATAAGATACAGGTGGAGAATTTTACAGATAAAGAAGCAGAAAAGTATTTTTCAAAAATCACCTCCTCAGCCAAAAGAATGCAGTCGCTCATCAATGACCTGCTGAGTTTTTCGAGACAATCGCTTTCCACGTCAGATTTTAAACACACAGATCTCAACCTATTAATAAAGGATGTATTGGCAGACCTTGAAATTGAAATAGAACGAACGGGGGCAACCATTGAATACGAAAAACTTCCCGCCATTTATGCCGCCCCGGTGCTAATGAGGCAGCTTTTTTTTAACCTGGTTGGCAATGCAATAAAATTTCACAAATCCGGCGTTTCCCCCCACGTAAAAATTTATACCGAAAGTTCGAACCCAGGTTCACAACAAATTATCGTAGAAGATAATGGAATTGGTTTCGATCAAAAATACGTAGATGATATTTTTTTAGTATTCAAAAGGTTGCATAGCCATCACGAGTTTGAAGGAACAGGCGTCGGTCTTTCAATTTGTAAAAAAATTGTTGAAAAACACAATGGCAGCATCACCGCATATTCCGCTACGGGTGAAGGATCAAAGTTTGTGATAAACCTGCCTGTTGCATCAGAAGTTCCCTGGAAAAACTTGTAAGGATACAGCCCAAAAAAAGCCTCGCCATTT
>CBFGLL010000195.1:0-5091 GCA_965649585.1 uncultured Chitinophagaceae bacterium
AAGCAATAAAAACCTGACCTGGTAATGATGAAAATGTTTCCCCGCTCATCGCCCTCAACATCCAGCACAACATTTACCTTGTAAGCGTACCGAAGGCTGTCGGCCGGTATCACAATGGCTTGCGACACAAGCGTGCGGGTATTTAATAGTAGTAACCCGCTATTAGTGATAGCAGCAAGTGTGTTATTGGGCAACAGTTTCAGTTTGCTCACAAAATCGGTAGGTAAACTGTTGCTGCTGGAATCAGAAAAAAACTGGATCACATTTTTTCCATCGTACCTGTTAAGGCCTTTTTTGGTAGCTACCCAAATAAAACCAAAACTGTCCTGCACAATGTCGGTTAACTGGTTACTCGTTAACCCCTCTTTAATGCCGATCAATGCAAAACGGGAGGGTTCATCAACCTGGGCCGTTCCGCTGGAACAGCAAAGGCTCAGAAATAAGTATATTAAAAAGGTTTTCAAACAAACAATTGGTAGTGCAAAGAAAATTCAAATTGTGAGCGATCACTTCTCCGATTAAAAAGTGATGCCTGCCATTGACTCGAAGAAAGCTGTTTCGTACTTAAAAAATACTGATTAATCTGCAATTTGGCAATAATTACTACCCTTGCCTGGTCTGATGATACGGCAAACCCACAACGAGTATATTTGTAAATACCACCTACATATTTGTTCAACAATGAAACAGTTCAATTTTGCAACGCATGCAGCCGGCTTGTTGAAGCAGGCTCCGTCAGTGATTGGTCTTGCTGTTGGCGGTTCCTGGCTAAATAAGGAGCTGGACGAATTCAGCGACCTTGATCTTATACTGGTAACCAGCGAAAAAATTTCGGGCGATAAAGAAAAAATGCTGGACTATGCAAAAACGATGGGTAAATTAATTTCTGGATTTACAGGTGAACACGTAGGTGAACCAAGACTGCTGATTTGTTTATTTGATGACCCATTAATGCATGTTGATATAAAATTCGCAACGCTAGAGGAATTTAAATTGCGGGTGGAGACTCCACACATACTGCTCGACAGAGACGGCCAATTAAAGCAGGCAATTGAAAATAGTAAGGCCATCTTTCCCCATCCCGATTACCAGTGGATAGAGGACCGCTTCTGGACATGGATACATTATGCGCTCACCAAGATCGGGCGGAGAGAATATCTGGAAGCATTTGATTTTTTAGCATTTCTTCGCATGACGGTTCTAGGTCCGCTTCTTCACATTAAACATGGCAACCTGCCAAGAACTGTCAGAAAAGTGGAGATGATGTTACCGGCAGCTGACCTGGAAAAACTTTTGAGGACTTTACCTGCTTATGATAATATTTCATTAATCAGCAGCCTTCAGCAAGCAGTAGTACTTTACCGGGAATTAAGACAAACGCTTTACAGCTCCAATGTTCAATTGCAGGTAGAAGCAGAAGAAAAAGTGATGGAATATTTTACAACGATGACAATGAGGCAGTAAAAAACATTTCCCCGGGGAGGACCAATCTCTTACTCCGCCTGCCTGGCTTTAAGTTCAAGGTATTTATTAATAGCACTAATGGTGAGGTTTTCAGGTTTTGACAATACGGATAATATACCGTGTTTATGCAGCTCTTTTACAATCAGCTTTTTTTCGAACATAAACTTCTCCGCCACCGTTTTAAGGTAAATCTCCTCCACATTATTCACTTCCTGGTGGGCCAGTTGCTGCAGTTCTGTATTTTCGAAAAATACCACCATGAGCAGATGATGTTTTGCAATAGAGCGCAGGTAATTAAGTTGCCTGCGTAATCCGCCCATCGACTCAAAATTGGTAAACAGTATCAGCAGGCTTCTTTGTTTTATTTTGTGGCGCACCTGCATATACAACATCTCGTAATCACTTTCTAAAAAATGGGTTTGTTCTTTGAACAAAGCCTCCATTATCCGTTCCCGTTGTGTTGGTTTTTTATCTGCAGCAATAAGGGTGGAAAGTTTGGTAGAAAAACCCATCAATCCTACTTTATCCTGCTTGTACAAACAAACATTGGTGAGTGCCAGTGCTGCGTTAATAGCATAATCAAGTAAACTTAGCCCGTTAAAGGGCATCTTCATCAACCGGCCTTTATCGATGATGCAATACACCTGCTGTGATCGCTCGGCAACATAATTGTTTACCATCAGCTGGCCTCTCCTGGCTGTAGCCCTCCAGTTAATGGTTCTTATATCATCGCCAGTTACGTATTCTTTAATTTGTTCAAATTCCATGCTCTGCCCTAGTTTCCTCAAGCGTTGTGAGCCTTGCTCATCCTGGATTGCAGTTTGTGTAATTAGCTGGTATTTTCTCATTTGCACAAATGATGGATACACGTCCACCGATTGCCCGAGAGGCCAGCTGAACCTTCGTTTTATAAAACCAATGGGGCTTGCAACAAACAGGTGCAGTTTGCCAAACTGGTATTCGCCTCTTTGGGTAGGTATCAACTGGTAATGAAATGTTTTTTGCTGGCGGGGTTGCAGCTTCCTGTTGATGGTAAAATTGCGCTCCTGCAGTTGCCAGGGCAGCTCATCGATAATGCTGATACTGGTAGCAAACGCATACTCACTTTTAATTTGAATGGCTACATCATTTTTATCGCCATTGCTAAATCGTCCGGCCATAATGCGCCTGGCTTTTGGCGGACGGGCCGAAAAAAATAAGAGGCCGAAATCAACAAACAGGAAAAAGATGATCAACAAAAAAAATGCGGCAGCAAACTGTAACAACAGCGGGAAAAAATACGCCAGTATAAAAAACACAGCACTTAAACCAGCCGCCAGGTAGAAGCGGAAGGCGAAAAAAAGATCACCGATATATTTTTTTACTAGTTTCAACCGGTTGAGTTTATCTTGGCACTTCTATCGCTTTCAAAATATTTTGCACCAGTTCATCGGGTGTCATTCCTTCCATTTCTTTTTCCGGTGTGAGCATAATGCGGTGGCGCAGGATATGCGGCACCAGGTCAATGATGTCATCAGGTATCACAAAATCCCTTCCCTTAATGGCCGCTGCCGCCTTACTTGCTTTTAATAAAGCCAGCGATGCACGGGTAGAAGCACCTAAGTACAAAGAAGGGTTATTGCGGGTTTCATTAATAATGCCTGCGATATATTCCACCAGTTTTGGTTCGATGCTCACATTTTGAACAATGCCCCGGTAATGCTGAATGTCATTGGCATTCATTATTGGATTTACCGTAGTTACCAGCTCAGCCTGGGTTTTTCCCTGCTGGCTGTTAAGTATCGCAACTTCTTCCTGTAAAGTAGGATAATCAATTTCTATTTTAAATAAAAAACGATCGAGTTGGGCTTCGGGTAGGCGGTAAGTACCCTCCTGCTCTATCGGGTTTTGAGTAGCTAATACCAAAAACGGGTATTGCATCAAATGGGTTTGCCCATCCACCGTTACCTGCCTTTCCTCCATCACTTCAAACAATGCGGCCTGGGTTTTTGCCGGAGAGCGGTTGATCTCATCAATCAGCACGATATTGCTGAACACGGGGCCCGGCTTAAAATAAAATGATCCTTCCCGTGGATTAAACACAGATGTACCAATTACATCTCCCGGCATAAGATCGGGTGTAAACTGCAGCCGGCTGAAATTCACATCAATCATCCTTGCCATCAACTTTGCAGTGAGCGTTTTTGCAACACCCGGCACACCTTCCAGTAAGAGGTGACCATCGCTCAATAATCCGATTAAAATGAGGTCTACCATCTGGTGCTGGCCCACGATCACTTTTGCCAGTTCCTGCCTTATTTCGTTGAGCTTATGATTCAACTCCGTAACCGGTGTTCTTTCGGGAAACATATTTTCTTCCATCAATTCCTGTTTTTATAAAAGTATTGTATTTGTTCGTTTAATGACAACAATTCAAAGTCGCTGACCTCTCCCGCTATTTGCACCTGTTCCATCGCTAAATAAAGTGATTGTACTTTCTCAAGCGGTATACCTGTTTTTCTACTCAGTATTTCCGCAAGTTCCATGTTATTGTTGTAGCCATGCAGAAAATATTTGTTGCGGACGAATTCATTAAAATAGGTGATCATTTTTTCTGCAATGGTCTTATTGTTTTTTTCTGCAAGATAAAGGCCTGCAATAGCATTGCTAAATTCCACAGAAGTATTTTCAACGGGTTTTATCACCGGCACAATGCGTTGTTTTCTTTTTCCGTTAAACAAAATATACAGCAGCAAAAGCCCAACGATGATCCAAAAAGCAGCTTTAAGTGGCGGATGTTTAAACAAAATAGATAAGGCCGAGCCGCCGCCACCATCGTCTTTGTATTGGTGGGTCCGCAAATAGTCATCCCAATACAGGTTGCCAGGGCTTGCGCTCATCAGTTGCAGTATTTGTTTCCAGTACAAATAATTATCCTGCGTTAATAAAAAATAATTGCTTAATAAACGGGGTTCACCATGGAGGTAGAGCCTGCCCTTGCCCAGGAACAGCACCACGAAATTAGGTTCGCCACTTTGATTTTTTCCAATCACTTTTGCACCGGAATTGCCGGCATTTTTAAAAGAATTCTGTATGGGCCGGTAATAATAACCAAAGGAATCTTTTGTTGAAAACCTGTCTGGGGCAAGGGTTGCACCCGTTTTGGTATAAGAACTGAGCAGATCGAAGAGTTCATTTCCCGTTTGCGCAAGATCTACCTGGCTCAACAAACTAGTGTCGATCCATGAAGCACTTATAAATGCTGTATGTCCGTCTTCCACAAAGCCCAGCAGGCTTGCTGCATCTTCGTCACTAAAAAACGCTTTATTGCTGATGCTCATGTAGAGAGAAGCTTCATCGGAGTAAGTGTTACGCCTGAATTCGGAAAAGCTACGGTTGTTGATGTTGATGTATTTGTCATCATACACTCCCGTAAATATTTCATAGGCCAGCTTGGACCCAAAGGGTTTTGCATCCTTAAAATTATAAGTTTCCCTCATGTCGGGAACTTTGCTCTTCCTCATGCAGGAGAGCAGCAACAAAGTTGTTGATACCAGTAAAATGATATGGCGGATGCTGCTTTGCAAGTGGGTTATAATTTTTGAGATAAGGTTTTAACATCATCTTCCATGGCCCTGAATTGTTCCA
>CBFGLL010000196.1:0-5023 GCA_965649585.1 uncultured Chitinophagaceae bacterium
TTTTTCCCGGGTACCCGAATTATACAGTGCAAACAAACGTTGCTTTGGATGCAATACCCTGAATCGACAATTATTGAAATACATTTTCTGAGAGCTATTCCAGGATTCGATCAGGGCGTAGGTTTCGTTATATTTTCCCCGCTGCCCGGAAATTTCTTCGTCTGCAAAGTCGCAATTAAAAAATTTCGTGGCGTCCTCCCCAGTTTTGCCTTCATTGCCATATACAAATCCTCCCCATATTTCACAATCTCTAAAAGTGATGCCGGCACCCTTTACCCAAACCGAATAACCAGTTACATCATGAAAAGTGCAATTATTAAAATCAATTTTTTTGGTTCTGCTGGCAGTTGCATCATTCACAAGCGCACATCCGTAATTGCCAACCAACTGGCAATTTTCAAAAATTCCATCTATGCACCACAACATCTCCCCTGCCAGGTCTTGTTCCGGCTCAATGTCAATTCCTGCACCTGGGTTACCGATCGCATTTCCATCTACTGTTGTTCCGGTGAAACCAAAACTCGAATTACTGACTTTTACAGATCGCCCCCCCACCCATGAAAAACCCTGCCTCCTGTTATAATTAAACTTGCAGCTATCCATTTCAAAATTGGTTAACGCCTGGTTTTTAAATTTTGCAGGATCTCTATAATAATCCTGGAGTATTAATCCATCTATGGTCATATGATGAAAATCCAGGTTTTTCGCAAGCACATTTTTTGTATTCAAAAGGTATGCGCCGCTGCCACCCATTTGTATCATATGACTACCATACCCGCCACCATACACCGTTTTGCCACCAAGCTTTTTGCTTCGGTTGTTACCATCCACTTCTATATTCTCAATCCTGATATTTTTTACATTCTCTGTTTTAATAAAGTTTCCGATACTTACCCCCCATTTACCAAAGTTGTAAGTTGCGTCTGTTAAAAAAAGTTCTTTGCCCTTACTATCAAAAAAGCCAAGGAACAAACCATCGTTATATTTAATTACCGGGCGTGATTTCCCGGTACCAATAATGCTGATTCCATCCACCGGGTGCCTTGCCGATGAAATTTCGATAAGGTCGAGCCCGAATTTGAATGCTGAGTTTGCAGGGCGGCTGATGACAGCTGTTGCGGCCCGGTATCCAAACAGTTCTCCGTAAGTGGTATTTAATCCGCCTACTGGCACGTTGATCTGTTTACCCACATGATACAAGCCGGATGGAATTTCCAGTGTTGCATTAGCGGCTCCATATTTAAAATTCAGCGTGCCGTTCTTTAAAGGCACACCATTAATATCCCATAAGTTGCTAAAGTATTTTCCGGCTTTTATAAATGCCCAGCTATCGTCCTTGCCATCGTTGGGGATAGCACCAAAGTCAAGGATGGTTTTCACGGAGGGATCATTGCTGATGCTTGCAGGCGTTATTTTAGACGAATAACAAGATGCACATTGTAAAAGGATAAATATTGCGCTACAGAAAAATTTCATTTTTAGGTTTTAAATAAACCAAGGTATTGTAATATTCGAGATTTCACTGATGATTATCGTTAAAATCAAGTTCCTGCCAGGTTCTCATTTACCGAAATACGCTATTTCATCTTCCAGGTTTAAATAAGGGTATTTCAACAGGAGAGTTTCTACCAGCTTCATGTTTTGTTCCATGAATTTTGCATGTGCCGCAGAATTAGGATTGAATGGCTTGTGGTTTTTGGCGGCATTGAGTACGTTAATTTCTTTCATCAATTTTAATGCGGGCTCAGACACGCATGCGGCCAAAAACTTCTCCCATACATAATTAGTTGCTGCATAATTAGGATGCACCATATCCTCCGCATAAAAACGATAGTCCCGCAAATCATCGATCACCAGTTCGTACGCCGGGAAATAATAAAGCCCGTCAAACTTGTCAACCAAATGATGCACGGCGGCAATCAACATGGCTTTGCTGCGGTTGTTTTCTACAAATCCATCTCTTAAATGCCTTACGGGGCTAATCGTAAAAATGATGTTGAGGGCGGGATTAAAGTGTTTCAACCGATGCAGGCATGTGTCGAGCGTAGCGATGATCTCTTCTATACCCATCAGCCTTTTGTTAAATTTATCAGTAGGCACTTTATGGCAATTGGCTACAATGCTCCCCTCCTTTTCATACACAAAAGCGGAGCCCAGCGTTAGCAACAACCAATCTGCGGTTTTTAAAAATTCGCTGGCTTCCCGCTGACTTTTATTGATGTTGTCGAGTGTGGTTTGCTGATGGATGTCAGAAAACCTGGTATGATGATCCCAACTGCCCCACAACTCGTTTTCCAGGAAAAGTTCGGCGGGGGTATATTGTTTGCCTTCAATATAAGAAATCAAATTTTTTGCTATACTTGCGGGGTTGAATATAATACCGTTGGGGTTTTCAAGGGTGTTGAATTTATGCGCCCTTAATTTTGAGCCTATCTGTTCTGTAAAGCAGGAGCCCACCAGCATAAGCCGGTCCTCGTGGTTTATTTTTTTCTTAAACGCTTTTGGAAAAAATTCTAACCTGAACTCCATAATTAAATAAAAATGGCTGAAGCCATAGCAGTGCTTTTTTGCAGGGCTTCATTATTAAGTGATGGTAATAATTTTTTGTCCCTCAAATAAGGGATCATCAATTCCGTATCCATATTGCCTACCAGTTCATCATCTGCCATCGGGCAACCACCGATGCCTTTTAACGCACCGTCAAAACGTATGCAACCCACTTCTACAGCAGCTTCCAATTTCTGTTTCCAGTTGAAAGGCGTAGAATGCAGGTGCACCCCTATTTCCACGCCGGGCAACGCATTGATGAGGGTACCGGTAACTTCACGCACCTGCGGGGCAGTGGCAAGCCCCACCGTATCTGCTAATGAAATAATATTGATACCGAGCCGCACCAGTTCATTCACCCACTTGTAAACGATGTCTTCATTATACAGATCATCATAAGGATTTCCGAAACCCATGGAAATATATACCACCAGTTCTTTCCTGTTTTTGATACAGAGTTCCTGAATTTTCTCCACCCTTTTTAATGAATCTTCAATAGAGGAGTTGGTGTTGCGTTGCTGAAATGTTTCTGAAATAGAAAAAGGGAAACCGAGGTAACTGATGTTTTCAAAAGTTACTGCTTCTTGTGCTCCTCTTTCATTGGCTACGATCGTTAATAATTTTGTGAGGCTGTTTTGCAGCGAAAGATTTTTAATTACCAGCGCAGTGTCTGCCATTTGGGGAATAGCTTTTGGCGATACAAAGCTTCCGCAATCGAGGGTATCAAAACCCACCAGCAACAATTGATTGAGGTAGTCAATTTTTTGTTGGGTTGGTATGGGGTGAGGCCAGCCCTGCATCGCATCACGGGGGCACTCAATTAATTTTACAAAACCGGTTGATGTCATTTTCGCAAAGGTAAAAGCAAATCTTATAACACAGCCTGCCGCATTCTTACCTCATCTTTCATTTTATTGAAGAAGCGGGCACGCTCTTTCTCCCCCACTTCGCTGATAAGGGTCGATTTTTTCATCATATTCTCAATGTTCGTTTGAATGCAGTTTGTAAACCGCTGATCGGCAGTCCCGATAAAAAACAATACACTATGATTCAGAAACACCAGTTTGTTTCCGCCCAGTTGAACCAGGTAGGTATTGTCTCCTAAAATCAATTCATTCACATAAAGGTGGTACTCAATTTTTTCAATCTGCCTCGCCCCGCCAACCGGAAATTTGCAACCGAGTTCCGCTTGTAACTCAATATGCGAAATGAGCTCTATCAATTTATCGTACAGGTGTTTTACAATACTGGTTGATTTAAATGCACCTGCTTCATGAAAAAAATTGATCTGCCTGATGGAACTGTTCAGGCTTTCAATATTCCACACTTCAGCAACAGGGATATTATCGTTCAAAGCTGCGATTTCCCTGCTTTTAGGTAGGAACCGGGTGAGTTGTTCATCATCCATATCAAATTTAATTCCCTTGAACGACTCGTAGTTGAGCACAGATTTCATCCAGAAATAAAATTTGAACAAGGCCAGCTCTTCAATATAAAAATGAACAAAAGGAGGAATGTCTTTCAGTAAAATATGCATTTTGCGGGGCGACACGCTGTTGAACAACCTAAAATTATCCCGAAGGTTATCGATCCATTCGCTAAAACTGTCTCCCCCATTGTCTTTTAATTTCCCTCTGAAAGAAATGCCGTCTGAATCGAGGTTGAAAAACTGGTCCATCGAAATTTTATAATGGGCGCAAAGTTTTGCAATTTCATGCAGTTGAATGGGTTTTTCGCCCCGCAACCTCCTGTAAACACTGTCGTTGCTGATCTCCAACAAATCCGCAATATCATCTACGAGCGACAGGTGCGGGGGAGCCTGTTCCTTTATTTTTTGGAAGAAAAGCTGCTGAATGTTGCTGGCATCCATACCTTTTAGTTTAGTAAGTTTTAAGAAAGAGGGCTAAAACTATTTGCAATAATTACTAACAAATTAAAAAAAGGGTTTTACAAATGCAAATATTGCTTGCTGTCCGTGAAAACTACCCCGAATAGGTAGTGTTTACTTGTAAAAGCCTGTAAACACAAAAGGGTAATTATGAAATCAGTAGCAGGTTTTAAAGATTTGTGTGTCATTAAAACTTTATACCATGCCACACGTTGATCACAAATACATTGAAGCGCTGCTAAAAAATGACAGTATTTTAATTGAAGCCATATATAAGCAACATGCCCGTAACATTACCAGTATGGTTTTGCAAAACAATGGGAATGAAATGGATGCAGCTGACCTGTTCCAGGATGTACTGCTGGAATTGCACCGAAAAGCCATGGACGGGTTTCAACTCACCTGCCCGCTGGGTGGTTTCCTGCACCTTATGTGCCGCAGCCGCTGGATCAACGAAATTCAAAAAAGAAATCGTACCAGGCAGAAGTTCAGGGCCTATGCAGCAACAATTGCTAGCGAAGCGGAAAACAATATGGTAGAAGAGGATCAAACCAAAAAATCGAAACAGAGAGAACTGCTGCAACTTGA
>CBFGLL010000197.1:0-5006 GCA_965649585.1 uncultured Chitinophagaceae bacterium
CATTACAATTATTACAGGGATGGTTGCCAGGCGGGTAAACAGGCCGAGTAATATAAATAAGGCACAAAAGAACTCTGCAAAAATTACCAGCGCCAGGGAAGTGCCTTGACCAAGCCCAAGAAAATTCATAAACTGCGGTTTGTATTGTGAAAAATGCACCAGTTTATCATAACCGTGTTTCATCATAAGACCGCCCATACCCAGCCTTAAAACGAGCATTCCTGCATTAAAAGCACCTGCTGTATAACTGGTAGAGAAAAGTTTTTTCATCGATAGTGTTGTTAGTTTGCGGTAAAAATAATTAAAGCACTGCAAATAGAAATCCACACACCTGCATAAATTATTCGGCCTTTTATCAATTCTTTAACGGGCAATTCGGTTTAGTTTCGTTTGTTTACAAAAGCAATCCAATTTTTATTTGGAATAATGTTTGCGAAAAGGCTCGCAACATCAGTTTTGCCCAGTTATACAATCAATTAACCCCAGATGAATCGAATCATATTTGCTTTGCTGCTTTCAGCAACTCTCGGTATTACTGCTATTGCACAACCAACCCATTCCATCACTGATCCTGAAAAAAAATACAAGGCTGCAAAGGAATTTTTTACGCAGGAGCAATATGCTTTTGCTTACCCGCTCGTAAAAGAATTGCGCAATGAGTACCCGGCAGGGCAGGCGAGTAACCACAGTTACCTCAACGATGATATTGAATATTTTTACCTTGCCTGCAGGCTTCGATTGCTGGAAGAAGCAGCAGCGCCGGATGCAGCTTATTATATTAATACCGTAACCAACGACCCAAGGGTGCAGTTGCTGAGCTTTCACCTGGCACATTATTATTTTTTGAAAGATGACTTTGCCAATGCCATCGAATTTTATGATAAGGCGGGGTATGACAATCTTACCAATGACCAGATTGCAGATGCTAAATTTGAAAAAGCATATGCGTATTTCAACATGAAACAATTTGCGCAGGCAAAACCGTTGTTTAACGAAATACATCAACTACCTGATAATAAATATTACATCCCCGCCAATTATTATTATGGATTTATCAGCTATTACGATAGGCAGTATGAAGAAGCGTTGAGGTCTTTTAAACTGGTAGAAACACATGAAGACTACAAAGGTGTTGTTCCTTACTATATTGCTGAGATATATTATTTCCAGGGCAAAAAGGACGAAGCCCTTCGGTATGGAGAGTCTGTGTTGGCCCGTGGCGGCAGTCTTTATTATGAAAAACAATTAAAACTGTTGATTGGGCAGTTATATTTTGAAAAGCAGGATTACAAAAAAGCTTTGCCGCTGCTGGAAGCCTATGTGAACAATACGCCCAAAGTGTCAAAAGAAGTGTTGTATGAATTAAGCTACGCTTATTACAAAGAAAACAACCTGGAAAAAGCGATCAACGGGTTTAAGCAGTTGAGCAATGAAAGAGATTCTATGGGACAGAACAGTATGTACATCCTGGGCGACCTCTATTTAAAAACCGGCCAGAAAGCCAATGCCCGCAATGCCTTTCAATACAGTGCTTACAACAGCAGTAACAAAGTGCAGCAGCGGGTTTCAAGATTCAATTATGCAAAACTCAGTTATGAATTAGGCTACCAGGATGTGGCTTTGAAGGAGATGGAATCCTATTTAAAAGATTATCCAAATTCTGAAAATGATACGGAAGCAAAGGAAATCCTAGTGAACCTGCTTACCAGCAGCAATAACTTTAAAGGTGCATTGGCATTGTATGAAAGTTTTAGCAGCCCAACCCCTACCATGCAGCGGGCTTATCCAAAAATAATTTATGGAAGGGCGATAGAACTTATTAATGATAACCAATTGGTATCGGCAGATGAGTTGCTCAGCAGGGTAGTGGGCAACAGTTATTCCGGCACATTGGTTCCTTATGCAAATTTCTGGAAGTCGGAAATTGCCTACCGCATGCAGCAATACGAGGATGCCATTCGGTTTGGAAATTTGTACCTGCAGAGCGGCGCAATGGCCCAGGGCGAAGCCAACCCTGCTGCGGCCCGCTATAATATAGGATACAGTTGGATGCACCTCGATAACTTTAAAAATGCCCTCAGCAATTTTGAAGGAATTACCAGGGCGGTTGCTTCAAATTCAACTCCCATGCAGCAGGATGCCTATCTCCGAAGTGCAGATGCGAGCTACATGTTAAAAGATTATGCAAAGGCTTCCGCTATGTACGACCAGGTGATCAATCTCGGTTTGCAGCAGGCTGATTATGCTACTTTTCAAAAAGCAATGATCGCAGGCATTAAAAACAGTGCAGAAAAAGTGCGGTTAATGAATAGCATTGCCACCAGGTATCCCAATAGCCATCTGATACAGGATATCAATATGGAAGTAGCTACTACTTTTATCGCAGATGAAAAGTTTGCGGATGCCGTTCCTTATCTCAACAGGATCATTCAATCCAAAGAAAATGCTTTGAAGCCAAGGGCCTATCTAAAACTTGGCCTCGCACATTATAATAGCAACAATAACAAAGCAGCACTAACCAATTACGAATTATTGATTCAAAAATACCCGCAGTCTGCAGAAGCTGAAGAAGCATTGGGCATTATCAGGGAAATTTATGTAGAAGAAGGCAGGCCGAATGATTATGTTGAGCTGATGCGCAAGAACGGCGTGAATATCTCCGTGTCTGAAGCGGATTCGCTTAATTATTCAGCAGCCATAATAAAATATAACAACAATGATTGTGCTACTGCCATCACTGCATTTGGAAATTATTTAACCAACTATCCGAATGGAGCCTATGAAATTGAAGCAAATTATTTGCGGGGCACCTGTTACCAGAAAAATAAAGATTGGGCAAATGCAATAAAGAGCTATGAAGCAGTAAACGCAAGAGGCTTTAGCAAATATTATGAAAGAGCCACACTGGAAGCTGCACGTCTTAATTATTTTGAGGTGAAAGATTATGCAAAGGCAAAAACATATTTCGAAATGTTGCTGAGCAATACTTCCAACCAGGACAACCAGCTTGAAGCCCTGCGTGGCCTTGTGCGCAGTTATTATTTGTTGAAAGATTATGGCGGCGCCAATACCGCTTCAAAAGAACTGCTCACCAAAAAAGGCATCAGTACAGATGACAGGGCTATTGCCAACCTGGTGTTGGGTAAGTCTCAGCAGGTAGCCAATGATTGTAATGCAGCCATTACAGCCTTTAAGGCAGCCAGTGCGGTGAATAAATCGGCCTGGGGAGCGGAATCGAGGTATGAAACGGCCAACTGTTATTTAAGCTTAAACAATTTACCTGCAGCAGAAAAAGCTGCTATGCTGGTTATTAAAGAAACAGGGTCTTACGATCTGTGGGTGACCAAAGCCTACATTTTGTTAGGAGATATATTCCTGCAGCAAAAAGATTATTTCAACGCAAAAGCAACCTACGAAAGCGTTGCAAAAAATGCTTCTATTGCCGAATTGAAAGCAGAAGCACAACAGAAACTGGATAAAGCGATAGCAGAAGAAAAAACATCATCCAAAATCGGTAATTAATTAAAGAGAAGCGAAACACATGAGTAAGGCGAATCATCATTTTATGTATAATACCTCCATTATAAGGACAATCATGCTATTAATGGGAATTAGTGTAAGCGTAGCTGTTAGCGCCCAGCGGGATACTACCAAAACACAGTCCATTGACATTACATCATCCTTTAAACCGGTGTTGAGGAATGCGGTTAAGATCAATTTTTCGGGCACGCAATTACCGGCAGACACTTCTAAAGCCCCTTTAAATTATAATATCCCTTCACAAAATTTATTTTATTCATACCAGCCAATAACCCTGCGGCCGCTTGCACTACAACAGGATACCAACCTGTACCTTGGTGGAAGAAATTTTGTAAAAGCGGGTTTCGGAAATTTGAGTACGCCTTTTCTTTCTGCGGGTATCAGCCTGGGCGATGGGCGCAAAAGCCTTGTGAACTTTTACGGTGATTATATAGGATCCAAAGGTAGCGATATCAAATTCCAGGATTATTCCATGCTGAATATAAAAGCCACTGCCAGTGCTTTCACAAAATCGAATGAAATTTATGGCAGTGCCGCATTACAAAAAAACGATTACCATTTGTATGGTTACGACCATGCCTTATATACCTACGATAAAAATGATGTGCGCCAGCAGCTACAGGATCTCAGCCTTTCTATTGGGCTGAGAAATACAGCCAGCAATAGTGTTGGCATCAATTATAATCCTTCGTTGCAGATCAATTTTTTCAGCAACAAGAACAAACTGAATGAAACTACGGTAACCGCATTGCTGCCGGTCGATAAAAAAATAGGTGACGAATTCAACTTCAAAGTGGCATTAAAAGCGGAGATAGCAAATTACAGCTCTAAAAATTCGGCTCCCACCGATACCAGTTTTACCAATAACCTTATACAGTTGATGCCGGGCATTGAGTACAACACAGAAAATTTAAAACTGCATGGCGGATTTTCCCCGGTGTGGAATAATGGAGATTTCAACTGGTTGCCCAATGTGTATGCAGAAGCCAGGCTGGCTGAAAATGTTTTCCTGCTGCAGGCGGGATGGGTGGGCCGGTATATTCAAAATACCTACCGCAACCTGAGTGCACAAAACCCTTACCTGTTGCCCATCAGTGGCATTCGTAATACGAAGGAAGTAGAATTTTATGGTGGTATTAAAGCGAGTATTGCCAAACATTTTAATGTGAGTGCAAAGGCCGGACTGGTACGTTATAATGATCTTCCATTGTTTATAAACGATGTAAATAATGATGAAAAAGGATTTTTAATAAGTAATGAAAGAAGGATCAATAACCTGAGAATTCATGGCGATATCAGCTACATCAACCAGGAGAAGCTTAACCTCACTGCAGGCCTCACTTTTAATGGATACACCGGTATGAAAGACAATGATAAAGCTTGGCACCGGGTGCCCATGGAGTTCAATGCTTCCTTGCGCTGGTGGGCATTTAAAGGACTAACATTGAAGAGTGATTTCTTTATTT
>CBFGLL010000198.1:0-5005 GCA_965649585.1 uncultured Chitinophagaceae bacterium
TTACGACTGTAGTCGCTGCAACCAGGTGCTGCAATGGCGATTACCGTTTCTGCTTCATCAAAAACTTTAAAATCTACACCGCTGATTAATGAAGAAATATCTTCTTTGTTAGAGAAAGTATGAGAAGGAAATTTAAGGTTACACAATTTCATGTCGAAACGAATATCTGGCTTATCATTTCCGTAGGTCCACATCGCTTCTTCCCAGGTGGTGCGCTCCACTTTATCGGTATAATCAATATTCTTTACATCTTTAAAAATACGTTTCACCAGGCCTTCAAACATGTGGAGAATGTCTTCCTGCTCTACAAAACACATTTCACAATCTATTTGTGTGAATTCCGGCTGACGGTCTGCACGCAGGTCTTCATCCCTGAAACATTTTACGATCTGGTAGTAACGATCATAACCACTTACCATCAGCAATTGTTTAAATGTTTGCGGGCTTTGCGGTAGGGCGTAAAACTGACCTGGGTTCATGCGGCTTGGCACCACAAAATCCCTTGCCCCTTCCGGTGTACTTTTAATTAAAAAGGGGGTTTCAATATCCATGAAACCATTTTCGTGCAAATAATTTCTTGTACTGCGGCCAACGGCATACCTCAACTCCAGGTTTTTTTTCACCACTGATCTGCGGAGATCCAGGTAGCGATACCTCATGCGCAGGTCATCACCGCCATCTGTTTCATCCTGTATGGTAAATGGTGGTACTGCCGACTTATTCAGAATTGTAAAACTGGTAACCAGCAGTTCGATATCACCGGTGGGTATATTTGGATTTTTATTGCTGCGCTCGTTTACAGTGCCCGTGGCCTGTAATACAAATTCTCTTCCCAGCGGGTTAGCCTCCAGTTGCTCATTTAATGTTTCCGAAAACAATAATTGGGTGATCCCGTAGCGGTCTCTCAAATCCACGAAAGTGATGCTTCCAAATTTGCGAACGGTTTGTACCCATCCTGCAAGGGTAACTTCTTTTTTTGCATCTGTCGCTCTTAATTCGCCACAGGTATGTGATCTAAACATGTGTAGGTTCCAATTTTGGCGCAAAGATAAGCCGTGGAGCCTTTACCATAAAATCATATGCGGCCTATGTGGCTGGTACTTCCTCAGCATAGGGTTCTATGATCTTTTGAGTGTGCTTGTGGCGTGGGGCATACCATAGGTAATAATATCCAAGGATGAGGATACCCAGCACAAAGGGGATGATCGACAGGTATTTGTAGGTTACCTCCCCGTAAATGGGGTAGCTGTCAAATACAAAAAATTCACTCACCATCCAGTAAGAGTTGGCAACAATCCAGCATACAATAGCCAGGTTATGCGTAAGTTCACTCATAATATTGCGGGTGCGCCAGGAGATAAGGATGGCGATGATAAGGGTGGGAAATATCATGGCGATACCTAATGGACGCCAAACCATGCACCAGGCAATATCTTTAAAAAGCCAGAAAACGATGTGCAGGTTCTCGAGTCTGCGGTACCGGGCCGGAATACTAAAACTGGGTTCTTGTGACATTATTTTTTTGCACTTTAATTTTAATCAATGACGATTTGATGATGAATCAATAATCCGTCCAAATTACCGGAACTGAAGCGGGCATTTTTCAGGACATTATTTTCAGGGTGAATCTGGAAGTGAACAGCAGTTCTTAAATCCGCTTTTTCTAAACGTGTATTCATAAAAATGGCAGAATGGAGGTTACAGCCGGAAAAATCTGCATTTGTGAGGTCGGCGTTGGAAAAATCTGTTCCTTCCAGGTTACAATCAATAAATGGGGTTTCCTTGAGCGATAACTCAGCAAAATAACTATGACTGAGGTTGGAATTGTTGAAACTCATCTCCAGTAAAAATTTATTACAGGTGGAGAAATCGAGGCCCAGCATTTTGCAGTTAGAAAATTTCACCTGTCGAAATGCGGTATCCTGCAGGCAGGCATTACTGATATTACAGTCCTGGAAAATACAATCCACAAATGAAGATTTGCCGAGGTCTGCTGCTTCCAGGTTACATCCTATAAATTCACATTGTTCATACATGCCCTCCTGCAAAGGGCTTTTCTCAAGATCGTCCTGTGTAAAATGTTGCTGGTAGATATCGACCGCCGCCATGGATGAATTTATTCACAGCAAATATAATCTTCAATTGTTTTCAATATCGTAGTGTGCTTCGTCAAAATTTATTAGCAGCCCCCGGCACACTCATCCATAAAAAATCCCCCGATGAAGTCCGGGGGATTTTTGTTTGATTTCCGTGTATGGTTATTCCACTCTCACCCTTATTCCTTCGCTGTGACTGCTGAACTCAGGGGCATACATACTTTGAATTGTGCTGATACCGTTGCTGAAATTACCAACCTGGTTTACGAATAATGGATATTCAAACACATAAGAGCCTCTTGGCAACCAGCTAAAGAAAAAGTTGGTACTGGCATCTTTAGTGCTTTCATAATAACCCAGGCCGCCCTGCCATTTGTACTGGCTTATCACATTCACCGGTTCCATGGTAGCTGCACGCATGTCTTTCATGTGAACATATTCCATATCCCTGTCAACCTTAAGTTCTATGCGTACTTTTATTTTGTCACCCACTTTTAGTGTTTCGCCATCTTTGAGTTCTCTAAGTATTGGTCCACGATCGCTATTTTGTTCTACATACAATTTTTTCTTTAACTGCAATGGCGTTGCAGCGGTGGTTATTTTGTCTAAGTCTTCCCAATACTGCCAGTAGGCGGCACCCCAGGTTGAACCTCCACCGGGTGTGGAAGGTTGCACGGTAACTTTAATGTTACCCATTTCGGGTTTTACTTTTTCGGCGGGGAAAGTTTGTTTGAAATATCCTGTGCCCGCTTCGCTGTTGTTTGCGTCACTTTTTATAACCGTGCTTCCTGTTTGAATGGTAACTGTTTTTTCTTCGGCCAGCCAGTTGCTTCCATTCATCAATAATGCATACACTGCCTCAGAAGTTGCCTTGGTGGTCTTCCAGTTCTGAACCTGCTTTTGTTTAAGCAACCAGGTTTTAAGATCATCCACCAATTTTTGATCTTTTGTGATATCGCTGAATGCTTCTATCATCAAAGCCTGGCTTTCGATGGGAGCCTGGTGCCAGTAGTAACCACCTGTAGTAAACTCTTTCCAGTACATTCCCAGTTCTTCGCTTACAATGGCATTTTGTTTTAATGATTCCATGATAGACTTGGCAGTTTTTTCATCAGCACTGCGATGTAAGGACAATGCGATCATGCCTTGTAAATATTTTCCCTGGCTTAACCAGTATTTCTGCGACTGCCCACGATAATAAACCTGTGCAGTTTTAGCAGACGCTGCCACAGCACGATCGGGGAAGAAACTGCGCATGTATAAATACTGGATGGCTTGCATACTGAGTTGGTTATCGGCCAGTTTCACTTTTGATCTCAGCAATTGCTCGTAATCATCTCTCAACATTGCATCCATGTATGGAATGGCTTTGTCGAGAATTCCATCAATGATATTTTCATCTTCCCTGGTGAGCGCTTTTAGTTTTTTCAAATGACCAATACCTGTAACGATATATTGTGTAATATATCGATCATCCCGCCCACCTTTAAACCAGGGGAAGCCACCATTTACACTCTGGCTTTCCTTTAACTTGAGAAGGGTAGATTGTTTTTCTTTTGCCAGGCGCACCATATCAAACAAGATGGCAATATTTCTTTTTTGTTCAGCTTCTGATTTGGCTTGTAACACCCAGGGCGTTTCCTGCAGCAAAGCTGATTTTAATTCTTCGTTCTTTTGAAGGTTGCTCATCAGCGCAGCAGTATCCTGCGTGCGCCATTTTTCAAACACCGCTTTTATTTTAGGAGTTGAATTGGCTACCATTGCGGCTAAAGCATTTGCATAAAAGCGATTGAAATTCTGCTCTGCACATTCGTAAGGATATTCCATTAAATAGGGTAAAGCCTGTACGGCATACCAAGCGGGGTTGCTGGTATACTCTATTGTAAATGCATGCTGGCTCAAGGTTGTACTGCTGCCAGACTGCAACAATTTATCAAAGCTGAAGGATTTGCTGTTGGTATTCCGCAAATTCAACGGCAGCGTTTCTGTCACCAACATACGGTTGGTTAAAACAGGTATCGCCATTTCTTCGCCATCGCTAAAGCTGCCATCTTTTGCAATGGCTTTGATGCGATAGGTCATGGCGCTGTTGAAATTGTAAGGTGCGCCAAAAGGAAATTTCACTGCAACTGATTTGCCGGCTTCCACCGTGAAGTATTGATTGGGAAACACATTTTTAAACCAGCCATCCAGGGGTTTGTTAGTGGCTGCATCAAGAATTTCCAATTGGGCCGAACCAGTAATTTCTTTATCGCTCAGGTTTACAATTTTTGCCACCAGTTCCATATCATCGCCTTCCCTTATAAACCTCGGGGCATTTGGTTGCACCATCAATGGTTTTTGTGTGATGAGCATTTTCTCCGCATATTCACTGGCCAGTTCTTTAGTGTGAGCCATACTCATTAGTTTCCATTTTGTCAACGCTTCCGGCATAGTGAAACTAAAACTTACATTTCCATCTGTGTCAGTGTAAAGTGCAGGGAAGAAGAATGCTGTTTCGTTGAAGTTTTTACGAATTTGAATATCGTTAGGCGAAGGTGAAGGAGATCGTATTTCAGTGCTATCCATTTCTTGCCCTTTTTCCTCTAACATCTGTGAATTACTAGCCACACTTCGAGCCGTCCTTTTGCTGCTAAAAGCGGAGGTAACTACCACTTCAGCTATAGCGTCATCGGCGCCCTGGGCTGTGGGGGGAGCTCCTGCGGCTTCTGCTCTCATCTGTCTTTTTGCGTTATTGAAATGTACCTGGGCCCATCCGAATTCTGCTAAGGCATCGTAAGTCTTTTCAACCGGCTCCTTGTAATCGTACTTATATCCATAACGTTCGTCCGATCCAACAGCCTGGAAATTTTTGGGCGTCCAATACAAACTTGATTGATTGCTTGGCCAGATGCTTTTCAAATCATTCC
>CBFGLL010000199.1:0-5002 GCA_965649585.1 uncultured Chitinophagaceae bacterium
CAATGGCTTCTGGCAGCCTGTTGAGTTTTTCCAGGCAGCGACCTTTGAAATAGTATCCTTCGTCGAAGTTGTTTTGCAGGGTGGTCGCTCTTTCCAGTACCGCCAGGGCATCTTTATACTTGCCAAGATCGTAGAGCGCAACTGCTTTTTCACGATAAGCATCCATGAAGGTATAATCCAGCGCAAGGCATTTATTAAAATATTCTATTGCTTTGTTTTTGTCTCCGGAATAAGTGTAGTAGAGTCCTTTGATAAAAAGAGCTTGTTTTTCTGCTTTTGCTTTATCGGCTAAAATTAACCCGTCGGCCACCAGGAGGGCTTTTTCATTTTTTGTTTGGGCATACAATGTTCCCAGGGCAATTATTAAGTCGGGCATAGGATTAATATCAGCTGCTTTTTCAAAAGCGGCAATACTTTTAAGAGTATCGTAGTTTTCAAAATACAAGGTGCCTTGTATATCCCATAAGCCGGCGTTCAAGCTATCTTTTTGCAAGGCCTTGTTCATGGTGCCTATGGCTGCGTTGTAATTTCCATTATTACGGTAATACAGTACCAGGTCCTGCAGCAGCGGTATGGAATCAGGATATTTTTCATGCAACTGCAGTAATTGCTGTTCTTTCTGAGGTATTTCCTGGTTGGCTTCTGTACCTTTTTCATTGCTGCTGCAGCCCATAGCCAGCAGGAATAATAAGTAAAATAATTTTTTCATGTCAGCTGCAAAAATAATGGATCAATTTTGTAAGGCTGAATGACATTTTCTTGACAATTCACCCTTTGTTTAATTTTACCTTTGCGGCCGTTAAATCACAGCAATAACTCAATTACCAGATTATGAAATTTCTAGTTGCCATCCCGCTTCTCGGCTTCCTGTTTGCTTTTAATAATATCGATAAAAAACCAGGTGATATTTCAACAGCCGTTGCAGATAATGATAGTATTCATTTTGCGCATGAAAATCATTTTAAGAACGTGCGCCAACTCACTTTTGGAGGCGATAATGCAGAAGCATATTTTAGCAAGGATGGTAAATATATTGTGTACCAGCGCACCGATGTAAAAAACGGTATTATGTGCGACCAGATCTGGATGGGTAAGGTTCCGGAGTCTGCAAATGAACCCTTTGTTCCAAAACTGGTAAGTACCGGTACCGGCCGTACCACCTGCGCTTATTTTTACCCGGACGGTAAACATGTAGTGTATGGTTCAACTCATCTTGGTACCAAAGATTGTCCGCCAGTGCCCGATCGCACAAAATATGGCAACAGGTATATATGGCCAATTTATGAAAGCTTCGATATTTTTAAAGCGGATACCAACGGTCGAATTGTAAAACAACTCACCAAAACAAAAGGGTACGATGCAGAAGCGGTGATTTCTCCAAAAGGCGACCTGATGGTGTTTACGTCTATGCGTGACGGTGATCTTGACTTATACACCATGAACCTGAAGGGCAAAAAAGTGAAGCGTATTACTACGGCCCTTGGTTATGATGGCGGCGCATGGTTTAGTCCTGATGGAAAAAAAATTATCTGGAGAGCTTCCAGGCCAAAAACAGAAGCGGAAATTAAAGAGTACAAAGAACTGTTAGCACAAAACCTGGTGGCGCCTACCAATATGGAAGTATGGACTGCCAATATTGATGGTAGCGATGCAAAACAGGTAACCAACCTTGGGCAGGCAAACTGGGCTCCTAATTATACACCGGATGGAAGAATCGTTTTTTGCAGCAACCACGAATACAAAAGAGGATTTCCTTTCAACATGTATCTTATGAATGCGGATGGCACTAATATGCAGAAGATATCGAGAGATAAAGGTTTTGATGCTTTCCCTATGTTTAGCCAGGATGGAAAAAAGATTGTATTCTGTAGTAATCGTAACAACGGTGGCACAAGGGATACCAATATTTTTATCGCTGATTGGGTAGGCGGAAACTAAGATGCTTTTTTTCTTATTGGAGTTATTGAAATTGTTGATGTAGATTTGACCAACCAAAATCAACATCATTATGGAACAAGGACTCTTGCACCTTCATAATTTTCTTCGCTGGATCATCTTATTGTTTTTGCTGATTGCACTAGTGCAATCCTTCAGCAAAAAGCCGGGCTTGCAAAAAACAAGTCTGTGGTTATTAATAGCTGCTCACCTTACTTTATTGGTGGGGCTATACCAGTATTTTACCAGCGCTGTGGGTTATAAACTCATTCAAACCAACGGATTTTCTGCTGTGATGAAAGACAGCGTAATGCGTTTTTGGGCGGTAGAACATATTACGGGAATGCTCATCGCAATTATTTTAATTACCATCGCCCGTGGGAAAGCCCGCAGGGGGTATTATCCCACGATACTATATATACTTGCCTTGATCATCATCCTGGCAGTAGTTCCGTGGCCTTTCAGGGAAGGCATTGCCCGACCATGGTTCCCGGGAATGTAAAATCATTATTTAAAAAAGCAGCTATTCAACGCTGCTTTTTTATTGTTTCATTAAATCGGTTTCCCCTCTTTCCTAATTCAATCACTTCACAGTCTTTGATATCTGTTGCGTCTATCGACAGCCGTATGAGTGTACGTACTTTGTGCCAGCCTTCATTGCCTGCTGCACCGGGATTGATGTGCAGGCAACTGGCTGCATCATCGTACATTATTTTTAAAATATGAGAGTGGCCGCTGATGAACAGGTTAGTGGAGTGGGCGATAATCTTTTGTTTTACACCAGGTGCATATTTGCCGGGATAGCCCCCTATATGACGCATATACACGTTAACATCTTCGCAGGTAAAAAAGAGATCTTCCGGAAAACGTTGGCGGATGGCGCCATCATCTATATTGCCGAAAACAGCCCTGAGTGGCTTAAATTTTTCCAGTTGTTCAATCACTTCCATGGAACCAAAATCCCCGGCATGCCATATTTCATCGCAGTTTTCAAAAAAATTAAAAACCATTGGATCTAAATAGCTGTGGGTGTCTGATATAAGTCCGATCCTGGTCAAAATACTGGGATATTAATGTAAATTTGGGTGAAGATAATTAACCTTGCGCATGCCATTTCATAGAAACTTTACATATTATATTGATAAGCGCAACTGGAAATACTATTTCCTCATGCTGGCCTTATGCAAAGGATATTAAAACTGCTGGTTTCAAACAACACAAAAGCTGCATCATCGTGAAGGAGGTTTCTGCATTATCACATTGGCCTATTATCACATTAGCATATTAGCACATTAGTATATTAGCACATTATTAAATTATTTCCCATGCCTCATTATCATAAAGCCGGATCTATTCCGCACAAACGACATACACAATTCCGCAAGCCAGATGGAACCTTATATGCGGAACAATTGTTCAGTACAGAAGGTTTTTCCAACGACTATTCGATCCTATACCACACCTATGAGCCCACCCGCATAATCAGTTGCGATGAGCCCGTGGACGTAAGCCCCAGGATAGCGGAAGAAAAGATGCTGAAACATCGCAGTTTTGAAGGATTTAAAGTGCAGCCGGAAGACGATTATCTAAAAAGTCGTAAACCCATATTGGTTAACAGCGATTGTAATATCGTACTGGCAGCACCCCGCAAGAGCATGACCGACTATTTTTACAAGAATGCAGACGGTGATGAGATGATATTTGTACACGAGGGTAGTGGTACAGTAAAAACCTGCTATGGTGAACTTCCCTTTGGTTATGGCGATTATATTGTGTTGCCCAGAGGTACCATTTACCAGATACATTTTAATGACGAAAAAAACCGGTTGTTCATTGTAGAATCTTTTCATCCCCTTCGTTATCCCAAAAGATACATGAGCAAGTATGGGCAGTTGTTGGAGCATTCTCCTTTTTGCGAGAGAGACATACGCACCCCGGAGAACCTTCAAACATTTGACGAAACAGGAGATTTTGTGATTCAAACCAAAAAGAAGGGATGGTTATATGGAATTCATTATGGCACCCACCCCTTTGATGTAGTTGGATGGGACGGCTGTTGTTATCCATTTATTTTCTCCATTCACGATTTTGAACCAATTACGGGCAGGGTGCACCAGCCACCACCAGTTCATCAAACTTTTGAAACGGATGCCTTCGTGGTATGTTCATTTGTTCCCAGGTTATACGATTATCATCCACAGGCCATTCCTGCACCTTACAACCATAGCAATATCGATAGCGATGAGTTGTTGTACTACGTTGATGGGGATTTTATGAGCCGTAAACATGTAACCCGGGGAATGATGACGCTGCATCCCGCTGGTATACCCCATGGGCCTCATCCCGGTGCAGTAGAAAAAAGTATAGGTGCAAAGGAAACGAAGGAATTGGCAGTGATGGTGGATACTTTCAGGCCATTGTCATTAACCACCGATGCTATTGATATCGAAAACGAGGGTTATGTAATGAGTTGGGCGGAATAGTAAAGGTTCAAAAATTCCACCGGGTGACCGCAAGTTTTTGAACGTTTGAAACTTTTTCCTAAATTGTTGTATCTAAAATATTGTACTATGATAAAATTTAATGAGATTAAAGTAGGCGATTTTTTGTACGCAGAAAATGAAGGAGATCAAAGAAGGGGAGAAGTGACTGATGTAAACAACGATGATAAACAGGTGTGCGTTGACAACGGGGTGCAGGAGTTTTGGTATGAAACAAACCAGCTAACAGCTATCCCTGTTTCTGATGCGGAGCTGGAGAACCTGCAATTTCACAGGGAAACACTTGATGATGGTACGGTAAAATATAGCAAGGGGGCCTTCAGGATGTTAACGCCCGCCGCCGGCGATTTTTCAAAAATGGAGATCTGGTACAGGGATGAAAGGCGCCATATTACCAATCCTATCCCCATTCATGTACTCCAGAATCATTTTTATGAAATGACCAAGGTTCACCTCAATAACGAGTCATTTGATTAGCCGAAACAAGGCATATAAAAAAATCCCCCGATCACTCGGGGGATTTTTTATTTAACAAGTTGAGCATTACTCTCCTTTTGGTTCTGCAG
>CBFGLL010000200.1:0-4983 GCA_965649585.1 uncultured Chitinophagaceae bacterium
ACCTGTGGAGCTGATGATGGAGGAGACTGTCGAAGTGGTAGCGCCGAAACTAATACCACCGTTTGAATTCACATACAAACTGGTATAATCCACCGAATTAAAATTAAAAGTAAAGGGAATGGTTGCAGCCCACCCCTTCGTATCCATGGTGTTAGTAGTGCTTCCATAATAGGCGGAGTCTAGCAGAGTAGCGTTGACGTCGCCCTCGGGAATAGCGATATAAGTACCGTTACTCTGCGAAAAAATGTAGCTACTTACCTGCGCATTTGTCTTCATTACGCCCAGACAAAGCAATAGTAAAGTAGATACCATCATGTAGATCTTCTTCATAAATCCAGATTTAATAATAAAATAATTTTAAACAGAAAAATTTGCAGGCGTAAGGTTAGGTTAGGCAAGAATTCAGAGGAGGGGATGGAAACTTTAAACGAACGATGAAAATAAGGCTTTAAATTTAAAAAAAACAAATTTGTTAATAAATCTTTAAATAAAAAATGCCCCCTAATGGAGGCATTTTCAAGTCATTATAAAAATTTCTTATTTCTTTCGGAAGAACAAACGAACCGAGACCCCACTGAAGTCAAAAGCTTCCCGAAGCTTGTTTTCAAGGTAGTTGCGGTAAGGGGCTTTTATATCATCAGGGTAGTTACAGAAAAAAGCAAAGCTGGGCGTGTGGGTCGGCAGTTGGGTAACATATTTTATACTCACTACATTACCTCTCACCACCGGCGGATGGTATGCCGACAAGGCAGCCTGCACTACTTCGTTTAATTTGGAAGTAGGTATCTTTTTCTGTTTATTTTCAAAAACTTTCAATGCCATTTCTACAGCCTGCAATATTCGTTGCTTTTCTGTTACAGAAATAAATAAGATAGGAACATCATTGAAAGGCGCCAACCGCTGCTTTAATTCTTTTTCATAATCCCTGGCAGTGTTGGTTGACTTTTCCAGCAGGTCCCACTTATTAACGAGCACTACAAGGCCTTTTCCTTTTTTTGCTGCCAGCGAAAAAATAGATAGGTCCTGCGCTGTAATACCCTTTTCTGCATCCAGCATAAGGAGGCACACATCTGCTTCATCCATCGCCTTGATGGCACGTATCACAGAATAAAATTCCAGGTCTTCGTGCACTTTATTTTTACGACGTATACCCGCAGTGTCGATCAGGATAAAATCTTTGTTGAACAAATTGTAGTGGGTATGAATGGTATCCCGGGTAGTACCTGCAATATCACTTACAATGGTTCTTTCTTTTCCTATCAATGCATTTAATAACGAAGATTTACCAACGTTCGGCTGACCTATGATGGCAAATTTTGGAAGAGATTCATCTTCCGTGGTAGCCATTTCATTTTCTACCATTAGGTCGGTAATAGCATCCAGCAATTCTCCGGTACCGCTCCCGCTAATGGATGATAAGAAAAAAATATGTTCGAAGCCAAGGCTGTAAAATTCACTTGCCTCCAGCATACGCTGGTGGTTATCCACTTTGTTAACCACTAAAAAAACCGGCTTGGTGCTTCTCCTCAGCAGGTCGGCCATGCTTTCATCAAGGTTTGTAATACCAGTACTTACATCTACCATAAACACAATGGCATTTGCCTCGTCAATAGCGATATGCACCTGCTTCCGGATTTCTGTTTCAAAAACGTCGTCACTGCCAGACACAAATCCGCCCGTGTCAATTACGTTAAATGACTTGCCGGCCCATTCTGCTACACCGTACTGGCGATCACGGGTAACCCCGCTCACATCATCTACAATGGCTTTTCGCTGCTCCAGCAAACGATTAAAAAATGTGCTTTTACCTACGTTCGGCCTTCCTGTTATTGCTAATGTAAAACTCATACCCCTGTCCCCTAAAGGAGAACTTGATTTTAATGTTTATAATAATTCTTAAAATTAATTAAGAATCGAAATTAGTGCTAAGCTTCCTGTTGCCCACCAGGGGGCGGAGAGGGCTAATAGCCATACTCCTTCAAAAACAGATCACTGTCTCTCCATTTAGGTCGCACTTTTACATACAACTCTAAAAAAACTTTCGATCCTAAAAACTCTTCAATGTCTTTTCGTGCGAGGGTACCCAGTTTTTTGATCATGGCTCCACCCTCACCTAAAATAATTCCCTTCTGTGTTTCTCTTTGCACAATGATGTCTGCAGATATCTTGATCAGCGTTGTTTTTTCCTTAAACTCCTGTACCAATACCGTTGCGTGGTAAGGCAATTCTTCCTGGTATAGCTGAAATATCTTTTCCCTTATTAGTTCTCCCACAAAAAACTTGGTGGGCATATCGCTCATATCTTCCGTATCGTAAAACGGTTCTCCTTCCGGCAGATAAAATAATATGCGCTGGAGTAACTCATCGATCCCTTTATTTTTGAGCGCAGATATTACCATTACTTCTTTGCAGTAGGGTTGCGACTCAAAAAAAAGTTTCGCTTTATTGATCAGTTCCTCATCTTTAATAGTATCTGCTTTATTAAGGATCACAATTGCCGGGGCTTTTAAACGTAGACTTTTAAAAATTTCATGGCTTTCTTCGGCCTTCCATGCATCGGCAATTAACAGGGCAACATCTGCATCTTCGAGACTTCCTTTTACAGCTGCCATCATTTTTTCGTGCAGTTTGTATTTAGGGTCAATGATGCCAGGAGTATCAGAAAAAATTACCTGGTAACCTGGTTCGTTTAAAATTGCTTTTATTCGGTGGCGGGTGGTTTGCACTTTATGCGAAACGATCGCCATTTTTTCGCCAATAAGGGCATTAAGCAAAGTGCTTTTGCCTGCATTGGGTTTACCAAAAATATTTACGAAGCCTACTCTCATTATTATACCGGTTATAAAAAAGGAACCGACTATCGAAAGCAAATTGCATTAAGAGGAGATAATCAATTCCATTGCTGTTAACAAGGAAAAAATAAAAAGCCCGGTTTGGACCAGGCTTTTCATCTAAATTTTTGTTATGAAGACAAGGCCAAACCTTGTTTCTTTTGTTGCGAAGACAAGGATCGAACTTGTGACCTTCGGGTTATGAGCCCGACGAGCTACCGCTGCTCTACTTCGCGGTGCAAAGATAGGCGTATGCGGTTTAGCTGCCAAATGATTTTGATCTTTTTAAGATTTTATTTAGTCAACCTTGCTGATCTTACTTACCCCACTGGCTTTGAGATTAGTTACAGTTGCAGATCCTTTATAATTGATCTTACTGGCCCCCGAAGCCTCGGCGGAAATCTCTTTGGTCACGGTTAATTGCAGGGAACTTGCACCGCTACATTCAATTTTTGCGGTGGCAGCTTCCAGTTTGTAGGCCTGCAAGTCGCTGGCCCCGCTGCAATCTACATTCAGTGATTGTACTGTGCCCGATATTGCTAAACGGCTGGCACCGCTGAGATCCACTGCCAATGTATTGAGCGTTACCGGTGTTTTAAGCGTACTGGCACCAGACACTTCCAGCCTCAGCGACTCCTGCTTAATGCCATCGGCCACCGCAACGTCTGATGCGCCGGATACAGTGAGCGCCTCTAACTGCCGGAACGAAACATACACTTTGAGTTTGCGATTGTTTTTATTAACCCACATACCATTATTATCCGAGTAAATATGGAGTGTATTATTCTTCACTTCCGTTATAATATCTGCTTTATATTTTTCTTCGGAAGCGCTTACTACCACGCTTTCGCTGTCTGATTGCGTAAGAATTACTTTCATGGCGTTGGATACTTTTATTTTAGTAAAAGACCCATTAATCTTGCGTGGTGATGCGTTTGCATCTACTACTGTTACATCCTGCGCACCGGCGAAAATACTGCATACAAGCAGCAGCGCTATTCCTGCTATTTTTTTCATCATTAAATTTTTTAAGAGGCTTTTTTCACGGTACCGCCGCTGTTAACATTTCCCTTTGTGAGCGTGGCAGCTCCTGTGTAAGATACAATACCACCACTGTTGGCAGAAGCTACCAGGCTTTTTTGAACATCAACTTTTACGGAAGCACCGCTGCTTACAGATGCTGTGCAGGTAGTTGTACTAAGGTCACTTCCTTTGAACATTGCACCACTGTTTGCGTCGATGGTTAGTGTGGAGGCGCTTCCTTTTACAGTAGCTAGCGCTCCGCTGCTTGCCTTAGCAGTGATTTCCGATGCTTTAATCTCCCCATTAAATATGGCACCGCTACTGAACGACAGCGCAAGATTACCGGTAGATAAAACATTCGTGAGCTTTGTAATGGAACCTGCGGCGCATTTGAGTGATTCCAGTGTTTTGTACGATACATAGGCTTTCAGTTTTCTACCTTTTGAGTTTTTCCAGCCCTCGTTGTTGTTCTCATAGTAAATTTTAAGGGTTCCATCAACCACTTCAGTAATAAAGCGTTCATTGTACTTTGCATCAGATACACTCACCGCTATGGCATTTTCATTGCCCTGGGTGAGAAATAACTCTACCCCACTGCTCACAGAAATTTTGGTGAAAGCGGCATTGAGTTTCCGCTCTTTTGCATTGGGATCATTGAATTTGGTTTGAGCAGTGGCGCTGAGGCCGATTAGCAGGCAGGCTGCCAGGAATAAATTTTTCATGTTTCTTTTTTGTTTTTTTATCAGACATTCCCCTTAAAGGGTGTGCCATAGAATCAACAAATTAGTCCCTCATACTAGCCTGCAAATTCTATGACACCGTCCATGGCTATACTTTTAACATAGGTAGTACGAAGGGCGACGTAAAATGTTACAGCTGTTTTAAAAAAAATTCAGATTTTCCAATAAAAATGCGGTTAACTTTGTGGCTCATTCTTTTAACGACTGAATTACCGGGGTGCTTCCGAAGGAGGCTGAGATTATACCCGATAACCTGCACAGGATAATGCCTGCGAAGGGAGTTAAATTGTACGTCTGCGGTGGCTTCACCACGGTTTTTCAGCATAAAAATTTAATATGAAACCATTGTTGATGGGCATTGCCTTGCTCGGATCCGGCTTTATTTATGC
>CBFGLL010000201.1:0-4960 GCA_965649585.1 uncultured Chitinophagaceae bacterium
TCAGGGAAAATGGGGAATGGCAACAACCCATTAACCTGGGAAGCCCCATCAATTCATCTATTGCGGAGTTTTGTCCTTTTTATCATACCGCTGAAAAACGGCTTTATTTTTCGAGGCAGCATAAAGAAAGCAGCGGCAGGATGGTAGAAAATATTTATTCGGTGGATGTTAACATAGAGCGATGGACAACAGGTAAAGATGTTAAATGATGTGTAAACCGCCTGTAATCCTTATCTTTGCGGCAGTTCATTATTTAGCGGCATTATCAGCCAGTAGTTTTACAACCTTGAAACCTTCAATGTGTCTCTCTCGTTTTTAATGATGAAGAAATCTTCATTTCCGCACTGATTTTAAAAAAATTATATTTTGTTATTTAAAGATCTACCGATCATTCAGCCCATCCAGGATGCGCTGAACGAAGAGGGTTATAGCAGGCCTACGCCTATTCAGCAAGCTGCTATCCCGCACATTTTAGGGCAGAAAGACCTGCTTGGTTGTGCGCAAACCGGCACCGGAAAAACGGCTGCTTTCGCAATTCCTATGCTGCAGTTGCTTGCCAAACCAAAAACTATGGCCAGCAGTGGCGCCAGGCCCATCAGGGCTTTGATACTTACGCCCACACGTGAGCTTGCCATCCAGATACAGGAAAGTTTCAACGCTTATGGAAGACACCTGCGTTTAAAAAACACCGTGATCTTTGGTGGTGTAAACCAGTTTCAGCAAGTGGAAACCTTAAAAAGAGGTGTTGATATTTTAGTGGCCACACCAGGTCGCCTGCTGGATCTTTGCCAGCAAGGGCATGTAAGGTTGCAGGATGTAGAAATTTTTGTATTGGATGAAGCCGATCGTATGCTCGACATGGGATTTGTGCACGACGTGAAAAAAGTGCTCACCAAACTGCCAACAAAAAGGCAAACACTATTTTTCTCGGCCACCATGCCACCGGAGATACAGTCGCTCGCCAACAGCATACTTCACCAACCTGAAAAAGTTTCGGTAACACCGGTGAGCTCAACAGCAGAAACCATTACCCAGTGGTTGTATTTTGTAGAAAAGCAAAACAAACGCTCTTTGCTGGCACATATTTTAAAAGATAAAAACATTGAAAGAGCACTTGTATTTACCCGTACCAAACATGGCGCAGATAAAGTGGTGAAAGATCTTTTCAGGGTAGGTGTGAGCGCTGAAGCCATTCATGGCAACAAATCGCAGAATGCGAGGCAACGGGCATTGACAAATTTTAAAAACAGTGCTACAAGGGTATTGGTAGCCACCGATATTGCTGCACGTGGTATTGATGTGGACGACCTGAGCTATGTAATCAATTACGAACTGCCGGAAATTCCGGAGACCTATGTGCATCGTATTGGCCGTACGGGCAGAGCCGGCGCCAATGGTGTGTCGTTTTCATTTTGTGAAGCAGAAGAAACTGCTGACTTAAAAGATATTCAAAAACTCATCGGGAAAAATATTCCTGTGCAGGAGGAACACCCATGGCATACCAGTTTTACACAAATACTGAGTCGCCCTGCACCCGGGCAAAACAGGCAGCCACGCAATGGTAATAGCAATAACAATCATTCAGCCAGACCCGGTAATAAAAAGCCACAACCTCAAAGGCATAAACCGAGTGCGGAGAAAAGGGTGAGGAGGGAGTTTTAGGGGGATTTGGATACTGGATGCTGGATGCTGGATGCTGGATGCTAGATGCTAGATACTGGATGCTAGATATCCCGAAATCACTGCGTTCATCGGGATCTTGTTTTTCTAAAGCTCCTGCGTCGCTTTGAAAAACTACGACTGGATGCTGGTTGCCGGAAACTGGATATCCCGAAATCATGGGTGAGCTCTTTTTAGGATTGACATTTTTATTTCACGCAAAGAGGCAAAGGGAAGAAGGATTTGTGAATTTTGATGTGAATTTTTGTTGTGCAGTGCTTTTGAATGGTGCGGGGGTTCGTGCAGGACGCAGCGCTGCCTTCGGCAGGTAGGGAACGCAGATGATCATGATCATTATGATCGTTTTCCTTTCGATATCAATCTTTATTAGGTCAACAGTCATTAAGTCATTGGTCATTCATGGCCTCATTCAAAACCCGCCCGATTCATTAGCTGCTTTTTTGATGCCGGTTACTTGTTGCAGTTTTTTGTATGCTTAGCCGGCGGCAATTATTTTAATGGGATGGTATCCCGGGTGGGTGGCCACCTGTATTCCCTCATAGCATGACATTTTGAGCAGGAGCATCCATGGTGATGCGGGTAACTCGAAATGGAATTGCATTTGCAGGTTGGGCGGTTGCAGGTAGCTGAATAGTTCTGATTGCTGATCGGTGACAGAGATACCGGATGGGGTAAGGGGGTTACCGGCCAATAGTATTGCCTGGAACCAATATTCGGTGAGGAGGGGACCCAGTTGCGGGCAATTGAGTTTGTTTACAGAAAAAGAGGTATCAATAATATTGTTTTGCTGAACAACCTTAATTGGAGAGCACAGCATTCTATCTAATGGAAAAGCATTTTGTATTTCGATATTTGTGCAATAAGAATAACCCAGTTGATTCTGTTCCTTGTAAAATTTACGGAGGGCGTTTAGCAGGTTATTGTGAAACCTTGGCGTTTCCAGCTTATAGGTATAAGGCTTTAATGCCTGGCTGATAGCACGTGCGGCCGGGCTCAGCATGGTTGTTATTTGTTGGTTGAAGAGAAAGGCGCTGTTGAGGCGGGCAGGCTTTCTTTGACCCCTCATGAGGCGATGGTAGTATTTGCCATCGGAGCAGCACACGGTGATGTATCGTTCGGGATCCGGATTTGGGGGAAGTTCCCTTTTTGTATATCGTTTTCCTTTGGGCATGGGGTAGGCTTTAGAATATAAATTTAATTTAAAGTGTTGAATAATACAAGCGTAAAACTACCTGCTGCACAGGCCTAAGTATTTAGGTAACAGCAAGGTATGGGCAAGTTGCTGGTAAGTTGCTGGCAAGTTGTTATTCTATAAGGGTTCTATAAAGGTTCTATAAGGGCTCTATAAGGGTTCTATAAGTAAAGGCTGATCACTGATTTGTGATTTCTGGTTGCTGATTTCTGATTTACCTGGTGGTTTATGGAGCCTGCGTATCCATTTCAATATGCTTTTTAGTAGGGGGGGTTACATGAGCATGAATAGTGTATGCCTGGCGCATGCCTGGCGTATGAATATCGCATGAATGGCGCATGAATGGCATATGAATGGCATATGAACCTTTAATGTGTCTTGTACTGTGTTATTATGCCAACAGCAATAAACTTAAAGCAGTAACAGACCAGGTGGCTGATACCGATTACTCCGAAGGGTTGAACGGAGTTGACGATATCGATAACCAAATCAATTCCAATAACTATACTTACGATGCCATCGGTAACCTTAAAACAGATGATGCAGAGAATATAACGGACATTCAATGGACCGTGTATGGTAAAATCAAAAGTATAACCAGGAACGGCAATACGATAGAATATTATTACGACCCAGCGGGCAATCGTATTGGCAAAAGAAATGGAACCAACCTCACTTTGTATATCAGGGATGCGAGTGGCAACGTGATGAGTGTGTATGAGTCTGTAAGCAATGCGGCACCTGTTCAAAAATAAACTCATCTGTATGGAAGCAGCAGGCTTGGATTACAAGTGGCCACGCCAACGACAGTAAAAGTTTTGCCCGTTATATTAACCTGGTGCAACCCTTTGTAGATGGTGAAGTAGATGCCGTATGGAGCAGGTTTAAAACTTCGGTTGCTTAGCACTTTAGTGAATAGCATAATGAATTACATTTGCACCCTAAATTTTCTCCATGAAACAAACGCCCTTTACCCAAAAACATATTGACCTGGGTGCTAAGATGGCCGACTTTGCCGGCTTTAATATGCCTATTTCTTATAGTGGCATCAATGATGAACATGCTGCTGTGCGCAATAGCGTGGGCGTGTTTGACGTGAGCCATATGGGAGAGTTTGTTTTGAAGGGCCCGGATGCGTTGGAACTGGTGCAAAGACTTACCAGCAATGATGCGGCTAAACTTACAAAGGGAAAGATCCAGTACAGTTGCCTCCCCAATGAAGACGGGGGTATCGTGGACGACCTGCTGGTATATTGCCTGGAAGAAAACCAGGCCTATATGCTGGTGGTGAATGCAGGTAATATCGCCAAAGACTGGCAATGGATCAGTGATCGTAATACCAATAAAGTGGAGATGCATGATATCAGCGACAAAACAGGATTGCTGGCGGTGCAGGGCCCGAATGCAACTAAGGTTATTCAATCCCTTACGGATATGGATATCCTGAATTTAAAATATTACACTTTCACCAAGGGAACATTTGCCGGCGTGGAAAATGTATTGATCAGTGCAACGGGTTATACCGGTGCAGGCGGCGTAGAGATCTATTTTGAAGATAAAGATGGTGCGGCTGAGATGATCTGGAATGCGATTTTTGAAGCGGGTTCATCCTATGGTATTAAACCGATTGGACTTGGTGCAAGGGATACACTGAGGCTGGAAATGGGTTTCTGCCTGTATGGAAACGATATTGATGATACTACTTCGCCCCTGGAAGCCGGGCTGGGATGGATCACCAAGTTTACGAAACCATTTACTTCAAGTGCCCTGTTTGAAAAACAAAAAGCGGAAGGCGTTTCTAAAAAACTGGTGGGCTTTGAAATGATTGAAAAAGGGATTGCCCGCAACGGGTATGAAATTAAAACCTTTGAAGGGGAACTGATCGGCAGGGTAACATCGGGTACACAATCTCCTTCCCTCGGCAAAGCAATCGGTATGGGTTATGTGAATACGCCCTATGCTGCAGTGGGAACCGATATTTATATCGCTGTGAGGAATACGTTGGTGAAGGCGAAGGTTGTGAAGATGCCGTTTGAGTAAGGGGGTTTCAAGCAAGGCTGGATTTAGCAGGAAGGAAAGTGGTGGTGA
>CBFGLL010000202.1:0-4911 GCA_965649585.1 uncultured Chitinophagaceae bacterium
AAAATCGAAAATGGAAAAGCAACTGCTGTATACGGCAATTATGTGCCTGAACTGTTTGAGATAAAAAAACAAACACTTTTTAAACCTGAGAACATTGTGTTGAAATAGCAAAAATTCAGCCCATGTTGGTGTTCAGCACAAAGCCAGTGTTCCACCCGTGCAACGCCGTTGCGGGGTGTTGTCACCTTTGCCTTGGTCGGCAAGTTCCGCCGTTGAAGGGTCGCCGTGGCCTTGGCTTCGACAAGCCACTAAGAGTAAAGTAACAATCTTAATTCAGCCGATATTGGTGTTCAACCGATGTTGGTGTTAGCACAAAGCCAGTGTTCCACCCGTGAGACGCCGCTGCAGGTGTTTTCACCTGCAGCACAAGCCGAGCAAAGCCTCAACATTTCTAATATCAATGGGAACAAGTCTGTTTTTACATGCAAGTGAAAACAACTGCAGCGGCAGCAACCCTCTATAGTTGTATATTTATTTGGAAACAGAGTTTATTCGACTTTATTCATACAATCTTCTTAACTTCTCAAAATGAGATTATGTATCGGACCGTTAGTTGCACTTCTATTTACTCACTCGTGCGATAGCTCTAACGTAAAAGGTGAGAAAGGAAACAATAGCAGCAACAATAAAGATTATACACTCATTCTGACATATAAGCTTCACGAATCTCTTAATGATAACGCCAAGACCTTAGAGAATAAAGAAATCATCCAAGCCTCGAGTGATGAGAATGCCTACAAAAGAGGCACAACAGTATTTTCAAATTTTGCTGGTTCGTGGAATGATACTGCCTTTTGCGCACCTCTTGAACCTATATCTTTTAAGATAACTAATCAAAATAACATTGACGTTCGAAATATAATTCCCCAAAGTAAAATCCAGCAACTTGACTCTTTGATGTGGGTAGAGATTAAACGACAGCGCATGTCTATGAGCAAAGCAAAGTCTGATTTTGAGAGAGAAGCTGATTCAAGTTTTAATAATTTTTTTGATAGCGTTAAGAAAAATTTGAAGGAACAATAAAGTACTTCTGCCGATGTTGCTGTTCATCTTAAAGCCAGTGTTCCACCCCTGTTCTGGCGCAAGTGTTCCGCCGTCGGCGGGTCACTTGTGACAACCTAATCTACCGGTTTGCAACCGGATTCAGCACTACAAATGCTCAATGACTAAGAACCCTCTTTCATCAGTATAGTAATCAATCGCACTGCTGTATTTATAATGCCAGGGCTCCCATACAATTCCGCTGCGCACAGGATTTTCATGAAGATATTTTAGACGTTGTTCAGTCTTTTCTGCAGTATCTAGCTCGATAGGATGATAATCCTGCTTCCAGAATTGGAAATCTTTATTGTTGTTATTTTGCTGCCCGGTGTATCCAAAAATTCCTAACATCCACTCCTTTCTACTCTCTCCCTGGTTTTCCTGTATTGCTTCAATGATCTTTTTACTCGTAAACTTTTTAATGTCACGAACAAGATGTTCGATTTTATTAGTGTTGCTACTTACTATCAAGTGGACATGATTCGTCATGATAATCCATGCGTGCAAGATCAATCCTTTATTCTCCTGGCAATATTTCAAACTCTCCACAAATATTTCTTTGTATTGCTCACGGGAAAAAACATCGATCCAGCCTACGACAGAAAAAGTTATGAAATGCGGCAAGGCATTATCGCCTACTTTATATTTACCAGACATGGTGTGGACTATTTTGCTTTAGTGAAGATAATAAACAGTCGGGTCCCCAGTCCGGTTGCAAACCGGTAGATTAAACCGGCAACAAGTGATCCCGCAAGCGGGAACACTTGCGCCAGTGAGATTTTAAAGGCACGCTGTTAGTGACAGTGTACTTACCGATGTTTTTCCCCTTAGTACAGAAGGATCCTTGCAGCCTTTTGTGGAGGAAATTCGTTGCGGGTAAATACAAATAAAAGAGAGCTTATTTTAGTAGATTTGACAAAATGAGAATTCTGAGATTTTTCGCCATTCTACTTGGATGCCTTCTGGGCTTATTTATTGTTGGAAGACTAATCAATCTCTTTCAGTACTACAAATCTCCTACAATTGCAAATGCTCCCACCCTACCTGAAAATGCCAGCATGTTCGGGTCGAAACTCGTGAAACCGAAAAGAATGGACTTTGTCTGGTTCATGGGAGAAACACCCTATGGTCGCCAATTGAATATCTATAGGTTATGCGGCATAGGGGGTGATGTGGTCGAAATAAAAAACGGAACCCTGTTTGTGAATGGAGACAATGTTGACAAAAATCTAAACTTGTCTTATAGCTACATTTTAACGGGCACTGAATTAGAAAACATAAAACATCTGCTGGCTATTAACGACAACTTTGTACAGCCCATAGGTGTAGATAGCTTTGCTATTCCTCTTTCTGCGGCATCGGTAAAGCAGCATCAAATTAAAGCGACCCGTTTGATACAGCCACCTTCCGTAACGGATTCGATGATTAAAATGAAGTTCAATGAGAATTGGAACCCAGACCAGTTCGGTCCCATTACAGTACCCAGGAATACTTATTTTGTTTTGGGAGATAGCAGGCATCATGCATTTGACTCCAGGTACCAGGGCTTTATTGACAAATCAGATTTTTCATCAACCGTTTTTTGGATACCTTAAAGCGTATCTACTTAAGAAACGTTTGTTGGAAATAAGCCACCGCCAGGCGAATCTTCAATACCTGCATGTTTAAATCATTGCAGAAAAAAAGATTAAAAACTATCTTTCTAAAAATCAGCACAATGAAGTCAACCCTTTTAACCCTGCTATGTTCCATTTTAGTTTTAAATGCTGTTCACTCGCAGCAGTTCAAAGTAAATTTCACCAACGAGAGTTTTGCCGGCTCCTTTACAGGCAAAGTATTTTTATACCTCAGCAAGGACAATAAAGAACCCCGAAATGCCAGTATCGGTTTCGAAGATCTTGCGGGCATGTCTATCGACGTTAAAAATATACAACCGGGCAGCGCCGTAGTGTTTGATGATAAGGCAAAGGCTTACCCGGCAAAACTTTCAGAAATAGAGAGAGGCGAATATTACGTGCAGGCAGTGTGGGATAGGAACATGGGCGGACGTGCCATCGGCAAAACTCCCGGCAATATGTTTTCAAAACCCATGAAGCTGATGATCACAAAAGAGTTCACAAAAACTTTTACCATCACTTGCACCGAAAAAGTGCCTGAACCGGTTTTTAAAGAAACGCCCTTTGTAAAAGAACTCAGGGCCCCCTCTGCTTTGTTAAGCAGCTTTTTTAATAAACCTGTGACGGTAGATGCGGCGGTGATATTGCCTGCAGAATATTATAGCAATCCTCAAAGAAGCTTCCCTGTAATGTTCATTGCTTCTGGTTATGGTGGCAATTATTTTTCTTATTCCGGCGATACCGTTGTTCGTAGTCCTGCTGTAGAATCGGAACCTTTTATCACTGTTTTTTTAGACGGCTCCTGTTCACTCGGTCATTCGGTATATGCCAACAGTGCTAACAACGGGCCCCGGGGCGATGCCCTGGTAAAGGAATTTATTCCTTTGCTGGAAAAAAACTTTCGTTGCAATGGTGCCCGGTTATTAAGAGGGCATAGCAGCGGAGGCTGGACCGTACTGTACCTGCAATCGCATTACCCCACAACTTTTGCCGGCTGCTGGTCGAGCGCACCCGACCCGGTAGATTTCAGGGATTACCAGCAGGTAAATCTTTATAAAAAAGAAAACCTGCTTTTTGATAATAAAGGCAACTTAAGGATGGTAGCCACCGTGGCGGGAAGAATTCCATGGGCCAGCAGTAAAAAGGTTTACCAGGCAGAACATGTTTTTTACCGTGGGGAACAGATGCATTCATTTGATGCCGTGTTCAGCGATCGTGCAGCAGATGGATACCCGGGGCGGATATGCGACCCTTTCACAGGCGAAATGAATGAAGAAGTTTTTGAACACTGGAAAAAATATGATCTCTCTTTATACCTGCGCAGTAACTGGGAAAAACTTAAAAATGATCTTGATGGAAAAATAAGGGTGAGTGTGGGCGAACAGGATAATTTTTTACTGCAGGGCGCCGTGCATCTCCTCGAAAAGGAAATGAAAGCGCTCTATGCCAACATGCAATTTGAATATTTCCCCGGCGATCATTTTACCGTGGGCACGCCTGAATACAGGGAAAAAGGAATGAAATTCCTTGCGCAGGCTTATGCCGCATGGAAAAAATAATATTTCTGCCCGTTAATATTCGAGCATCACCGCTTCTAAAGAAGAACACTGCCTGTTATGAAAAATTTCCGTGTACAATTATTAGTCTTGTTAGTACTAGGGGTTTACCCACACATTTTCGCCTCCGATACCAGTAAACCCCGGTTTAAGGTAATCGAACTTATTAAATCCAATCCTTTTTTTGGGCCATCGGTTTCCCGGATATTTTATGCTGCACCTTATGTAGTCTACCAGCGGGAATATAGTTTCTGTGCATTCGTAGCGAGCGCAAACCCGGATGATGAAATTGGCACGGATACAATTATACCCGTGCAAACCTCGGAGGAAATCCGAAAGCAATTCTTCGTTTTTCACCGTGACAGCAGTTTTGGAGTTAATTACCTTGAAAAAGATAGCTTTAGAAACAATCAACGATCGCCGGTAGATTCCATCCTGTTGCAAATGACCGGCTCCAATGATTTTGAAAAACTGGTTATTAACATGAAAGCAGATTCATCTACCTGGAATGCCGATAGAACCGAATTAACAGAATTGTACCTGGCGGAAGGAAGAAAGGATACCCCCGATGTAAAAATTAGTTTTTCTTATAGTAGTAAACTAAACCACTTGCAGCTTTTTTTAAATAGCAAGCTCGACAGTATTAAAAACATGAAGTTCTATAAATTTGAATACCTGGTAGAACCCTTTTACGATCA